>DASSGC010000433.1:0-2594 GCA_035693765.1 Acidimicrobiales bacterium | reverse complement strand
CCTCCAGCTCCCGGCGCTCACCCCCCTGCCGGCGGCGACGGTCACCCGGCCCCTGGCCCTGCTCGAGCAGATGTCGGAGTTCCACGACGGCCCCGCCGAGGCGCTGCTCGGCACCGTGGACGGCGATCCGAACATCGCCCCCGGGGTCTGGGTCAAGCGGCCGTGGAGGGATCCGGTCACCGAGAACCCGACCGTCGGTGCCACGGAGGTGTGGGAGCTGTACAACGCGACGGCCGACGCCCACCCGATGCACATCCACGAGGTGACCTTCGAGGTGCTGGACCGCCAGGACATCCAGATCGACGAGGACAGCGAGGAGGTGCAGGTCGTGCCGGGCTCCGTGGTCGGTCCGGAGCCCTGGGAGACCGGGTTCAAGGACACGGTCATCGCCTACCCCGGCCAGGTCACCCGCGTGCGGCTCCAGTTCACCCACCCCGGGCAGTTCGTGTGGCACTGCCACATCGTCGAGCACGAGGACAACGAGATGATGCGGCCCTATCGCATCGGTCCGCCGCAGGTCGGCCAGCCCGACCCGCCCGGCCCGCCGGCCTAGTCTCCCGCCCGGGCCCGTCCGCCCTGCGGCGCGCGAGGGCCCGGGGACCCGCGCTGCCCGACCCCGCCACCTTCCGCACGCAGCGCGGTTGCAGGTTGACCTTTCGGGCGGAAGGTGTCTTCATGAGCACCAGGTGGGCTTCCGGTCGTATGGACGAAGGAGCGCCACCATGCGGAGACTCGTCGTCGCCACAACCGTGTTGGCCCTCGTGGCCCTGGCCGCGCTGCCGGCGTCAGCATCGGGAGGTTCGGCCACCCCACCGGTCGTGGCGTCCGCGGCCGCCCCGCTCGCCACGCCACCGTGCAGCGACACCGCGGGCACCGGGTCGGCGCTGCAGCCCACGCCCGAGGTGTTCGCCGACAGCGAGGTCGAGCCGTGGGTCGACGCCTTCGCCGGCGATCTCGACGGTGACGGCGTCATGGGCGACGTGGTGGCCGGCATCTGGCAACAGGACCGCTGGTCCAACGGGGGGTCGCGCGACCAGCGTGGCGCGATCAGCTTCGACGACGGCGCGACCTGGCAGCAGATCGCCTTCGCCGGCGTCACCGCGTGCACGGGTGGGTCGTTCGACCGGGCCACCGATCCCTGGCTGTCGTTCTCCCCCGACGGCGACCTGCACATCATGCACCTGGCGCTCGACATCGAGCCCCCGGCGGGGCAGGCCGGCGGCTTCGGGGCCAACGCCATGCTCGCCCAGAAGATCGACGCGGCGGCGTTCGGCGACGGGGTCATCACGCCCGCCGAGATCAGCGCGCCGATCACGCTGGCGCTCGACGACACGGGCAACCTGCACGACAAGAACTCGATGACGGCCGATCCGACCGACCCGGATCTCGCCTACGCGGTGTGGGACTTCCTGACGGTGCCCGAGGGCCACCAGATGAACCCCGAGCGGGGGGTCGGCAACCTCGTGGGCTTCGGGTTCAAGAGCGTCACGCTGTTCACCCGCACCACCGACGGCGGCGCCTCCTGGTCTGAGCCGCGCATCATCTACAACCCCGGCGGCAACAACCAGACGATCGGGAACCAGATCGTGGTCAGCCCGGACGGGACGCTGTACAACTTCTTCGACGAGATCCTGAACTTCCGCAACGACGACGGCGGACCGCAGTTCGACCTCAACGTCTCGATGAAGTACTCGCCCGACAAGGGCGTCACCTGGCTCCCCGCCGGCCGGCCCGTCCGCATCGCGGACCTGCGGTCGATCCCGGTGATCGACCCCGACCAGCCCACGGCGCCGATGGCGCGCGACCGGCACCGGACCGGGGACATCCTCCCCGACGTGGCGGTCGACCCGACCACCGGCGCGCTCTATGTCACCTGGATGGATGCCCGGTTCAGCCCGGGTGGGTCGCACAACGACATCGCGCTGACCCGCTCGACCGACGGCGGGCAGACGTGGTCGACCCCCATCAGGGTCAACACCACCCCCGACTCGGCGACGGGGGCCAACGGCAACGCCTTCACGCCCTCGGTCCACGTGCTGCCCGACGGGACTGTCGGTGTCAGCTACTACGACTTCCGGCGCAACGACCCGGCCGGAGGCGGCACCGACACCGACCACTGGCTGGTCCACTGCCACGCCTCGACCGAGGACTGCACCCTCGCCGCCAACTGGAACGAGGAGGTCCGGGTGACCACCGGGTCGTTCGACGCCCGCCAGGCGCCCGTGGCCGGGGGCTTCTTCCTCGGCGACTACGTCGGGCTGGACGACGACGGCACCCACTTCACGCCGTTCTTCGCCCAGGCGCTCTCGGCCGCCGACCCGACGGACATCTTCTACGCGGAGGTCACACCGTGACGGGGTGCTGCCGGCCGGCGTGATCGCCGGTGGCGGGCGGGCGGTGGTGGTTGGCCTCCACTGCGTCCCGCTCCGCTGGTCGGCGCCGGAACGCCGGGGTCACTCGCGCCGGGCCTGCTCCCTAGGCTCGGCGCCATGCCTGACGAGCTCGAGGTCATCACCTGCGAGGACGCGGCAGCCTGGGACGCGTGGCTGGCCGCCAACCACCCGCTGCACCGGGGCGTCTGGCTCAAGGTCGCC
>DASSGC010000432.1:0-11674 GCA_035693765.1 Acidimicrobiales bacterium | reverse complement strand
GCACCGCCGGGCGGCGTGGCCGCCGGCTGAGCGCGAGGGCGACGGGCACCCCGCCGACCGCGGCCACGCCGAGCGTCACCCGGGCGATCCGCGACATCGTGCCGGGCTCGGCCGACCCCTTCGGCGCCTGGCCGGCAGCGCCGGCGGCGCCGGGCTGGAGGGCGCCGGCGCGCCCGGTGCCGCCCTCGGTGACGCCCGCCGCGGCGGCGGTCTCCTCGAACAGCACCGGCGCGTCGGCCGGGACCGCCGTGCCGTCCAGCGCGTCGAGCGACGGCGCCATCGTGCGGCTGCCCGTGTTGCGCCCGCCGCCGTTCTGGCCCCGCACGGCCGGGTCCGGGGTCGGGGCGCCGGTCGCCGACCCGCCGTCCGCCGGCGGCTGGCCCGCGCCCGCGCCGGCACCACCGGCACCACCCGCAGGGCCACCGCCGGCCGGCGGCTGCTCGACGGTGACCAGGGTGCTCAGCAACAACGGCACCAGATCCGCGCCGAGGCACGCACCGGAGATCCGGTGCTGGCCGGGCGCCGTCCAGGTCGGGATGGTCACGACGGCGCTCGCGACGCCCTGGGCGTCGACCCGCCCGGAGCCGAGGAACACGAGGTCGATGCCGAACAGCGCGTGCGTCCCGGCGCGGCAGGTGCGGAGGGTCACCGTGATCGCCTGCCCGGGCGCGGGCGTGCTGTCGTCGACCGTGATCGTGTGCTGCGGCGGCGGGTAGGCCTGCGCGCCCGCGGGCCCTGCGGGCACCAGCACGGCGACGGTCGCACCCATGGCGGCGGCCGCGAGGGCCAGCAGGCGCTTGCTCATCTTCTCCCCCTGTGGCGCCGTCCCCGGCCGGCGCACCCGGCTCCTCGCACAGCGAGGGCGCCAGGGGGTTTATCACATCGCGGGCCGGCGGCGCCCGCCCGCGCGTGGCGCGCGCAGTGCCGAGCCGCTGCTCAGCGAGGTGCGGAGACGGTCAGATCGCGCTCCCGGTCGAGGGTGGTCGACCACTGCGCGGTGCCGGCGGTCACGTCGGCCTGGCGGCTGGCCAGCCGGCCGCCGGCCGCCCGTGTGACCGTGACCGTCATCCGGTCGGGGGTGGCGAACGGCTGGACGGGCATGTTGAGCCGGTACCGGCCCTCGACCGCGCCCGTGAGGTCGAGCTCGATCCGGACGCTGCCGCCCGGCGGGATGTCGACGAAGGTCGAGTACACGTTGCGGGCCGCCTCCACCTCGGACTGGAGGAGGATCGGCGACCCGTCGCGCCGGGCGGCGACCAGCTCGAAGGGGCTGTACACCGACACGAACGACCGGTTGGTGCCCGGGGGCAGCCCGACGGCGTTGCCGATCACGTAGTCGGGCAGGCCCTCCGCCGGCGCGTTGTTCTTCAGCGTCACCGCCAGCGTGGCGTCGACCTTGCCGGTCGCCGGGTCCCAGGTGACGTCGTACTGCTCGCTGCGCTCCAGGTAGAGGTCGATCTTGCTGCCGCCGGCGTTGGCGGTGGTGAGCGTCACCGTGTCCGTCCCCGGCTCGGTGTCGAAGATGCCGCTGATGCCCATCGTGAACAGGGCGTAGAACGTGTCCTGGGACGTGGTGGCGAACTGGATGTGCCCGCCGTCCACCACCGGGTCGAAGGTCTCGCTGAGCAGCCGGGGGCTGGGGAGGCTCTCGCGGGTCAGCCGGTCGAAGGTCTCGTGCGCCACGTCCGACAGCGCGTCGGTGCGGGCCTCGTTGTCGCCGGCGAACACCTGGTACTGGTCGAACAGGAGGTACTTCGCGGCGTAGTCGGCCGTGAGCGGCCGGTCGAGGCCCTCGACCGTCACCTCCCCGGTGAGCTCCATCAGGGCGGCCAGGCCGTAGGGATCGACGGTCATCACGCCGTCGATGGGCGCGCCGCCCGACTGCGGGTACAGCTCCGCCGCGGCCAGCGCCAGCGACGGCAGGTCGGGGGACATGGTCAGGTTGCGCCAGGTGGCGGCCACGTCGAACCGGCTGTAGCGGGACACGAGGTCGGCCGGCTGGGTGAGCACCCGCTCGTCGCCGGGTACGCCGCCCTGCTCGAGCTCGGCGATGCGCCCGAACCGGGGCATGGAGAGCCGGCCGTCGTCGAGCACGATCTCGGCGAAGTTCCCGGGGAACCCGAACCGCCCGCGCGCCTCGACCGGGGTGGTGAACAGCACAAGGTAGCGCTGCGGCGTGTCGGCACCGAGCAGTTGCGGCGCGACGCCGACCGCGTTGATGGCGGCGTCGGCATCCGGGACGGCCTCGTCGATCTGCTGGTCGAGGCGGTCGATCCTGGTCGACACGGGTGCCAGCAGCCACGGCGACCGCGCCGCCGCCACGGTCCGGTCCATGCGGTGGAGCGCCGTGCGGACCTGCGTGAGCGACGGGAGCATGGCCTCCACCGCCGCCGGGTCGAGCCGGCCGTCGACCATCTGGAGGGCGTCGACGTCGGCGTCGGACGCGGCCAGGGAGGACACGTCGGCCACGTCGCTGGCCTGGGCGGCCAGCGATCCGACCGCGTGGAGGTTGGGCCCGACGATGGGCAGCGTCTCGGCCGGGGCGACGAACCAGCTCGACAGCGTGTTCTCGGCCGTGGCCAGCGACCGGGCGGCGAGCGAGAACTGCTGGGCGGACGTGTCGTCGTCCGCGTCGCGGGCGGCGGCCAGCCCGCCGTCGATGGCCCGGCCCCCGGCGGCGATGTCGCCGGCGACCGAGACGGTGCCGAGCAGGGCACCCGCCAGCATCAGCCCGATGACGGCACCGCACCCGACCGCCAGCCGGCGGGCGCGGCGCTGGACCCGCTTCCCGGCGTGGCGGTAGCCCGAGATCACCGCCGGGGTGAGCGCGGCCGCGCTCAGGATGGCCGTCAGCCCGTGGAAGCCGACCGCGTCGGTGCGCAGCAGGGCGACGGCACCGAGCCCGACGACGAGCGCCCCCCGGGCCCGGCTGCGCGTGTCGGTCAGCACGGACACGAAGGCGATGACGATGGCCACGGCGGCGGCCGCGGCCGCTGGCCCGTCGCCCGCGAGCGCGGCTGCGACCCCGGCCGGCAGGAACCAGGTCCAGCGGCGGGCCGTGGCCCCGAAGGTGGCGGCCACCGCGACCAGCGCCGCGCTCCAGAAGGCGTCGGCCGTCGTGAGGCCGGTCGGCTCCGCCCGGGTGAACCGGGCCGCGGCGACGGCGACGGCGACGACGGTGACGCCGAAGCCGATGGTCCGTGAGCGGCGGGTCGTGAAGAGCGCGGGGCGACGCACGGCGAGCGACATGGAAGCGCACAATGTACGTCACCCTCCCGTCCGGGCAGGCATCGCAGCGGCCGGCGGGCGACGCGGCGCGGCCGCGCCTTCCCGGCCCGCGGCCCGGGCCCGGGTCTATGCTCGCCCTGCGTGTCTGGGATGGGGGTGACAGCCGCGGGGAGGGCGTCCCGAGCGCCGTCCCCGGTGACCGGCACGGCACCGCCGCGCCCGCCGCTGGGCGGCACCGGCCACCGCGGGAGCCTGCCCGCCACCGCCACCTACGTGCTCGCGGACACCGCCGCCATGACCGTCGCCCTCGTCATCGCCCACCTGCTGAGGTTCGGCCTGTCGTCCGTGCTGCTGCCCGGGCCGAACGTGCCCTACGTCCTCGTGGCGGCCCTGTCGGTGCCGGTGTGGCTCGGGGTCCTGGCCCTGGCCGGCTGCTACGACCACCGGGCCCTGGGCGCGGGCTCCGACGAGTACCGCCGGGTGCTCAACGGGGGCGTGCACTTCCTGGCCGTCGTCGCCCTGCTGCACTTCCTCGGCCGGCTGGTCATCGCCCGCGGCTTCGTCGGCATGCTGATCCCGGTGGCCGTGGTGCTCACGCTGCTCACCCGGCTGGCCCTGCGGTCGTGGCTCTACCGGCAACGCCGGCAGGGCCGCTACGTGCACCGCCTCCTGCTGGTGGGCACCGCCTCCACCGTCATCGACGTCGGCGAGCACCTGGCCCGCTCGCCGGGCATCGGCTTCGCGCTGGTGGGGGCGTGCGTGCCCACGCCGGTGCCGTCCCTGCGGATCGGGGGGCGCGACGTGCCGGTGCTCGGCGGAGAGCTCCCGCTGCCGGCGTGCGTCGAGCTGAGCGCGGCCGACGCCGTCGCCATCACCGCCGAGGCGAGCCCGGGCGAGCTCCGGGCGCTCGCCGGTGAGCTGGCCGGCACGCACGTCGACCTGCTCGTGGCCCCCGCCATCGCCGACGTCGCCGGGCCCCGCACGGTGGTGCGCGAGATGGGCGGGCTGCCCCTGCTCCACGTCGAGGAGCCGACGTTCACCGGGCCCCAGCGGGTGGTGAAGGAGCTGTTCGACCGCGTCAGCGCGGCGGCCTGCCTGCTGGTGCTGGCGCCCGTGTTCGGGGCGGTGGCGCTGGCCGTGAAGCTCGACAGCCCCGGTCCCGTGTTCTTCCGCCAGACCCGGGTCGGGCGCGACGGCCGCCTGTTCGACATGGTGAAGTTCCGCACCATGGTGGTCGGGGCCGAGCGGCTCCGGGCCGACCTGGCCGAGCACAACGAGGCCGACGGCCTGCTGTTCAAGCTGCGGACCGATCCACGGGTGACGCGCACGGGTCGGGTGCTGCGCCGCTACTCGGTGGACGAGCTGCCGCAACTGCTGAACGTCCTGCGCGGGGAGATGTCGATGGTGGGGCCCCGGCCCCCGCTCCCCGCCGAGGTCGACCGGTACGAGACCCACGTCAACCGGCGGCTGCTGGTCAAGCCGGGCCTCACCGGGCTCTGGCAGGTGAGCGGGCGCTCGGACCTCTCGTGGGACGAGGCGGTGCGCCTCGACCTCTACTACGTCGACCACTGGTCGCCGACCATGGACCTGACGATCATGGTCAAGACGTTCTCGGCGGTGCTCCGGGGCTCGGGGGCCTACTGACCCGGTTCCGGTGACGGGATCACTTGGGTTGCATGCGGACGCCGCCGTCCACGCGGATGACCTCGGCGTTCATGTAGCTGTTGCCCAGCAGCTCGACGGCCATGCCGGCGAACTCGCCGGCGGTGCCGAGGCGCTTCGGGAACAGCACGTCGCGCTTGAGCTTGTTCTTGAACTCCTCGCTGGCCTCGCCCTGGCCGTAGATCGGTGTGTCGATGAGGCCGGGGGCGATGCAGTTGACCCGGATGCCGACGGCCGACAGGTCGCGGGCGACGGGCAGGGTCATGCCGACGACGCCGCCCTTGGAGGCCGAGTAGCTGGCCTGGCCGATCTGGCCGTCGAACGCGGCCACCGAGGCGACGGTGACGATGGCGCCCCGCTCGCCGTCGGCCAGCGGCTCGGTCTGCGACATGGCCGTGGCGGCGAGCCGGATGCAGTCGAACGTGCCGACCAGGTTGATGGCGACGACGGTCTTGAACATGTCGAGGTTGTGGGCCGACGCGTACTGGCCGTCCCGGCCGATGGTGCGTGTGGCCCAGCCGATGCCGGCGGCGGTCACCAGCGCCCGCAGCGGGCCCAGCTCCTTGGCCGCCTCGACCGCGGCGATGATCTGGTCGGTGTCGGTGACGTCGGTGGGGGCGAAGACGCCGCCGATCTCCTTGGCCAGGGCCTCACCCTTGTCGGCCTGGCGCTCGAGGTCGGCGAGCACGACCCGGGCGCCGCGCTCGGCGAGGGCGGTGGCGGTGGCGGCGCCGAGACCGGACGCGCCCCCGGTGACGATGGCAGAGACTCCGTTGAGGTCCATGCCCGGACTGTATTGACTCGCCGGTCAAGCAGGCGAACCGGCCCCGCAGCCATGACCGCGGGCACACTGTGGCCGGAGCTGACGAACAGGAAGCCGATCTTCATGGTCCTCACCAGCCCGACGCCACCGACGACCGCGGCCGGAACGGCGGCCGCCCCACCGGTCGCCGGCCCGCAGGCGGCGCCGCTGCTGGAGGCGGTGGGCCTGTCCAAGCGGTTCGGCGAGCTCCAGGTGCTCGACGCGGCGTCGCTGCGCGTGGGGCCGGGGGAGGTGGTCGCGCTCGTCGGCGACAACGGCGCCGGCAAGTCGACGCTGGTGAAGTGCATCGCCGCTGCGGTCCGGCCCGACGCCGGCGTCGTGCGCATGCGGGGCCGGCCGCTCGGGCCCGGGCACGACGACGTGCTGCGGGCCGGGATCGGGGTCGTGTGGCAGGACCTCTCGCTGTGCGACAACCTCGACACCGTCGCCAACCTGTTCCTCGGGCGGGAGCGGCGCCGCCTGCTGCTCTCGGACACCGCCATGCAGCGGGAGGCGCGCCGCATGCTGGACCGGGTGGGCATCGACGTGCCCGACCTCACGCGCCCCGTGGCGTCGCTGTCGGGCGGTCAGCGGCAGGCGGTCGCCGTCACCCGGGCCCTGGAGGACGACCCGGCGCTGCTCGTCCTCGACGAGCCCACCGCCGCGCTCGGCCGGGCGGAGTCCGCCCAGGTGCTCGCGCTGGTGCGCGCCCTGCGCGCCCGCGGCACGGCCGTGCTGCTGGTCACCCACGACCTCGACGGGGTCTTCGACCTCGCGGACCGCATCGTGGTGCTGCGCCAGGGCCGGGTGGTGGCCGACGTGTCGCCCCGGGAGGTCCACCCCGACGACGTCGTGGCCCTCCAGTCGGGGCTGGAGATCGACACCACCGCCAGCCGCCAGCTCCGCCGCCTGGGCAGCCTGATCGAGCAGCTCTCCGAGGTCGAGCCGACCGCCTCGCTGCCGCTCGTGGTGTCGGCCATGGCCGCAGCGCTCGGCCAGGAGCAGCTCTGCGTCCACCTGCTCGACACCGCCGGGGCCGGGACCGTGCTGCGGCGCTCGGCGGCGGTGGGGTTGCCGGAGCCGCTGCTGGCCGCCACCGCCGAGCTGCCGCCCGGGCCCGCCGGGGGCCCCGTCGGCCTGGCCGCCGCCACCGGCAGCGTGGTGGTGAGCGACGACCTGCGCCTCGATCGGGCGTGGGCCGGGCTGGCGGCCCGGGCGGCCGAGGCCGGGGTGCTCAGCGCCTGGGCGGCGCCGATCCAGGGCGCCAGCGGGGTGCTGGGCACCATCTCGGGCTACGGCGCCTCGGTCGGCCACCCCCGCGACGACCAGCTCGAGCTCATCACGCTGTACGCCGGCCACGCCGCCGCGTCGATCGAGCGGGAGCGGATGTTCGCCGAGTCGCGGCGCCGCAACCGGGTGCTGGAGGCCATCCGCAGCGTCCTCGAGGTGCTCGCCGGCCCCGAGCAGGTGCATGCCGGCCTCGACGCCGCGCTCGCGGCGCTGTGCGAGGTCCTCGGCGCCGAGCACGCCACCGTGCGCGTGGCCACCGGCGGCGACCCGCCCGTCACCCGCGCCGCGGCGGGCTCGCCCGCGGCGGCGGCCCGGGCCGAGGCCGGGCTGGAGGCGCTGGCGGACCGGGTCCTCGCCGGTGCCGGGCGGGTGCCCACCCTCGTGGCGACCGCCGACGGCGGATCGGTGCTGGCCGTGCCGTTCGGCGCGCCCGGCGGGCGGGCGGCGCTCGCGGTCCGGTGGGCCGACCGCACCCACGCCGAGGGTGCGGCCGAGGTGCTGGGCGACGTGGCCCGGTCGCTGAGCCTGGCCCTGGAGCGGGCCGAGGCCGAGGCGGCCCACCGCGAGACCCAGGCGCTGCGGCGGTCGCAACGCCTGCAGCAGGCCTTCCTGTCGCGGCTGAGCCACGAGCTGCGGACGCCGCTCACCACCATCCACGGGTGCGCCGACACGCTCCGCCAGCCGGACGTCGAGTGGGCGCCGGACGCCCAGCGCCGCTTCCTCGACACCATCGCCGCCGAGTCCGACCGCATGCGCCGCCTGGTGGCCGACCTGCTGGACGTGTCGGCCATCGACGCCGGCATCCTGCGCGTCCACCCCGACTGGTGCGACCTGCGCCTGGTCGTCGAGGCCTCGGTGGCCTGCGCCACCGGGGGCGACGCCGAGCGCGTGGCGGTGGACGTCGACCCGGCACTCGGCCCGGTGTGGGCCGACCACGACCGGTTGGAGCAGGTCTTCGTCAACCTCGTCGAGAACGCGCTGCGCCACGCCGGCGGGGCCCGCGTCCGGGTGACGGCCGGTCCGGCCGCCGGGGGTCGGTCGGTCGCCATCCGGGTCAGCGACGACGGGCCCGGCATCCCGCCCGACCTGGCGGCCACGCTGTTCGAGCCCCACGTCAGCCGGGGCGACCGGGGCGGCCACGGGCTGGGCCTGGCGATCGCCCGGGGCATCGCCGCCGCCCACGGCGGCGCCCTGGTGCTGGAGCCGGCCGCGGCCGGCACGACGTTCCTCGTGTCGCTGCCGGCCGGCGGCGAGGCCAGGGCGGTCGACGGATGACCACCACCCGGGTGCTCCTCGTCGAGGACGACCCCAACATCATCGACCTGGTGCGCTCGAACCTCGTGGTCCGGGGCTACGCGGTCGACGCGGTGAGGACCGGGGACGGCGTCGCCGCGCAGGTCCGGGAGGCGCCGCCCGACATCGTCCTCCTCGACCTGATGCTGCCGGAGGTGGACGGCTTCGAGGTGTGCCGGGCGATCCGCGAGCAGTCGTCCGTGGGGATCATCGTCGTGTCGGCCCGGGGCGGCGAGGGCGACAAGGTCCGGGCCCTGAACCTCGGGGCCGACGACTACATGACGAAGCCGTTCGGCATCGAGGAGCTGCTGGCCCGCATCACCGCCACGCTGCGGCGCACCCGGCCCGCCCCGTCCGCGACCGGCCCGCGGCGGATCGAGGCCGGCGACGTCGTCATCGACCTCGACGCCCGCCGGGTGACCAAGGGCGAGGTGCGGGTGCACCTCACACCGACCGAGTTCTCGCTGCTGCGCGAGCTGGCCCTGCACCCCGGCGCCCTGCAGGGCCACGCCCAGCTCCTGCGGCGGGTGTGGGGCGCGGGCTACGAGCGCGAGACCGAGTACCTGCGGGTGTACGTCCGGCGGCTGCGGGCCAAGCTCGAGGGCGGCGATGCCCCGCCGCTGATCGTGACCGAGCCCCGCCTCGGCTACCGGTTCGAACCGCCGTGAGCGCGGGCCCGGCGGGCGTTCACAACTCGTTCACGTGCCGGCCCGGATGTTGATACCTCGTTCACGGCCCCGTCCTTACGGTGATCTCCGATCATCGGATTGCGGAGGGGAAGACATGTTCGAGATCCGTGCCCGGCACGCACTCGCGCCGGCACTCGCACTATTGCTCACAGCCACGCTGGTGGCCTGCGGCGACGACGACGATGACTCGACGTCGGCGGGCGGGGAGGGCGGCGACGGCGGCGTCAAGATCGCCCTGCTGTTGCCCGAGACGAAGACGGCCCGCTACGAGACGCAGGACCGGCCACTGTTCGAGGCCAAGGTCGAGGAGCTCTGCGCCGAGTGCGAGATCCTGTACAGCAACGCCGACCAGGACGCCTCGAAGCAGCAGTCGCAGGCCGAGGCCGCGCTGACCAACGGCGCGGACGTGCTCGTGCTCGACCCGGTCGACAGTGCCTCGGCGGCATCGATCGTGGCCCAGGCCAAGCAGCGGGACGTGCCGGTGATCAGCTACGACCGGCTCATCACCGACGCCGACATCGACTTCTACATCTCGTACGACAACGAGAAGGTGGGCGAGCTGCAGGCGACGGCGCTCACCGAGAAGCTCGCGGCCGACGGCGTGGCGTCGGGCGCGCTGGTGATGATCAACGGGGCGCCGACCGACAACAACGCCACCCTGTTCAAGGAGGGCGCGCATTCGGTGCTCGACGGCAGCGGCTACGACGTGGGCGTCGAGTTCGACACGCCCGACTGGAGCCCGGACAAGGCCCAGAGCGAGATGGAGCAGGCCATCACCCAGCTCGGCAAGGACGGCTTCGTGGGCGTCTACGCGGCCAACGACGGCACCGGCGGCGGCGCCATCGCCGCCATGAAGGCCGCCGGCATCACCCCGCTGCCGCCGGTGACCGGCCAGGACGCCGAGCTGGCCGCCATCCAGCGCATCCTGGTCGGCGAGCAGTTCATGACCGTGTACAAGGCGATCAAGCCCGAGGCCGAGATCGCCGCAGAGGTCGCCATCGCCCTCGCCCGCGGCGAGGACCCGCCGGAGGAGTGGGTCAACCAGCAGGTCGACAACGGCAAGGGCGACATCCCGTCCCAGATCCTCGACCCGGTGAGCGTCACCAAGGACAACGTCAAGGACACCGTGGTGGCCGACGAGTTCTGGACTGTCGACGAGATCTGCGAGGGCTCGTTCGCCACGGCGTGCCAGGAGGCCGGCATCTCCTGACCTCGCGGCACCGGGGTGGGGGTGCCCGCCATCCCCCACCCCGGGCTGCGGCCACCGGGGCGACGAGGAAGGAACGAGGGTGAACGCGGAAGGTCCACTGCTCCGGCTCGCGGGCATCAACAAGCGCTTCGGCGCCGTGCAGGCGCTGTCGGACGTCGACTTCGAATGCGACGCCGGCGAGGTGGTCGCCCTGGTGGGCGACAACGGCGCCGGCAAGTCCACGCTGGTGAAGGTGATGGCGGGCACCAACCCGGCCGACAGCGGCACGATCACCTTCGCCGGCCGGGAGGTGAGCATCGCCACCCCGCAGGCGGCCACGGCGCTGGGGATCGCCACCGTGTACCAGGACCTGGCGTTGTGCGACAACCTCGACGTGGTCGCCAACCTCTACGTCGGCCACGAGCAGGCCCGGGGGGTGGGGCGAAACCTGCGGCTGCTCGACGAGATCGGGATGGAGCAGCGAGCGGTCGGCCTGCTCGAACGGCTGTCGGTGCGCCTCCCGAGCGTGCGCACCGAGGTCGCGTCCCTGTCCGGCGGCCAGCGCCAGTCGGTCGCGGTGGCCCGGGCGACGATGGGCGATCCCCGGGTCGTCGTGCTCGACGAGCCGACCGCGGCGCTGGGGGTGGCCCAGACCCGCCAGGTGCTCGACCTCGTGCGCCGCCTGCGCGACGACGGCCTGGCGATCGTCGTCATCAGCCACAACCTCGTCGACGTGTTCGCGGTGGCCGACCGGATCGTCGTGCTGCGGCTGGGCCGGCGGATCGCCACCTTCACCGCGGCCGACACCACCGCCGAGGAGGTGGTGGCGGCCATCACCGGCGCCCTCACCGACGAGGTGCGTTCGACCTTCGCCACGGAGGCATCGTGAACCGGACCGGAACCACAGCGACGGCAGGAGGGGCGCCGTGACCGTGAGCGACATCGACACACGCCTGGTGCAAGCCCCGGCCGGACCGCTCGGCATCGTGCGGGAGTTCTGGCGCCGCCTCACGCAGGGCGAGCTGGGCAGCCTGCCCGTGGTGCTGGGGCTGGCCGTGGTGTGGATCTACTTCCAGTCGGCCAACGCGAACTTCCTGTCGTCGGGCAACCTGACCAACCTCATGCTGCAGATCGCGGCGGGCGGCACCATCTCGGTCGGGGTGGTGGTGGTGCTGCTGCTCGGCGAGATCGACCTCTCGGTCGGATCGGTCAGCGGGCTGTCCGCCGCCTGCATGGCGGTGCTCAACGTGAAGCAGGACTGGCCCGCGGTGCCGTCCATCGCCGCCGGGCTGGCCGTCGGTGCAGGCATCGGGCTGCTGCAGGGCGTCTGGGTCACCAAGCTGCGGGTGCCGTCGTTCGTGGTGACCCTGGCCGGGCTGCTCGCCTGGCAGGGCGCCCTGCTGTACGTGCTGGGCAGCACCGGGACGGTCAACCTCACCGACGAGACGATCACCGATCTGGCCGGCACGTTCTTCACCGACAGCGTCGGGTGGGCGCTGGCGGCGGTGGTCGTGTCCGTGC
>DASSGC010000431.1:0-15868 GCA_035693765.1 Acidimicrobiales bacterium | reverse complement strand
CCATGACGCCGCGCGCCCGGCCGAGGTAGGCGGCCAGGGCCGCCCGCAGCTCGGGACGCCCGCGGGCCGGCGCGTAGTCGAGGAGCCCGCCGGAGCCGGAGCGCAGCACGCGCCGCACCGCCGCCGCCCAGGTCGCCGCCGGGAAGGTCGTCAGGTCGGGCGCACCGGCACGGAGGTCGATCGCGGGCACCGGCACGTCGGCCACCGCGGCCGGCGGCCTGGTCGGGTGCGCCGCCGCCGCGGCCACGACGGTCCGGCTGCCCGGGCGCGCCGCCAGCCAGCCCTCGTGGAGGAGCTGGTCGTAGGCGTCGACCACCGTGCCCCGGGCCACCCCGAGGTCGGCGGCCAGCGCCCGGCTCGACGGCAGCACGCTCCCGGCCGCCAGCCGACCCTCCCGGATGGCGGCGCGCAGCGCGGCCTCGATGCCCTGGCGCCGCCCGGTGGCGGGGTCGAGGTCGATCAGCAGGTCCACAACCGGTCCAGTCAACCGGTCACGAACTGGTCCAGGCAACTGGTCCACCTGTTCCCTAGCCTCCGGCTCATGACGACGACCGAGACCGCCCCCGGGGCCGCCCCCGCCCCCGCCCCCCGGCTCGACCTGCAAGGAGCCTGGCCCGGCGGCTACCGGGCCATGAACGCCTTCGACCGCGCCGTCGCCGCCGGCGACGTGGAGACGGCGCTGCTCGACCTCGTGAAGCAGCGGGTGAGCCAGATCAACGGCTGCGCCTACTGCCTCGACATGCACGCCAAGGACCTCCGGGCGGCCGGGGAGAGCCAGCAGCGGCTCGACGTGCTCTCGGCCTGGCGGGAGGTGCCGCTGTTCACCGGGCGCGAGCGGGCGGCGCTCGCCCTCGCCGAGGCGATCACCCTCGTGGCCGACGGCCACGTGCCCGACGACGTGGTCGAGGTCGCCCGGCGCGAGTTCACGCCGCCGGAGCTGGCCCACCTCGTCTACTCGGTCGTGGTGATCAACGCCTGGAACCGCATCGCCATCACCGCCCGGATGGCGCTGCCCCCGGCCTGACCGGGGTCAGCGCAGGCCCGGACCGGTCACGTCCCAGGCGGGCGCGTCGTGCCCGAGGGGCACCGGTCCGGTGGCCCACGACGGCGGGGCACCGGCGACCGTCCCCGGGCAGGCGACGTGGCGGGTGCGGCCCAGCGGGCCGTCGAGCGCGACGGCCAGGTCGGCCGGCAGGTCTGCGGGTGGGGCGGCCACGTCCGGTGCACCCCACCGGCCCAGCTCGTCGAGCCAGCACGACGTCCTGGCCAGCGACACCGTCACCGCCCGGGGGCGCCCATCGGCCAGCCGGGCGCCGAGCGCCCGCAGCACGCCGGCCGCCAGCAGGTAGCCGGTGGCGTGGTCGAGGAGCTGGGCGGGCAACGGGCGGGGCGGCCCGTCGGGGTCGCCCGCCGCCCGGCGGCCCTCGTCGGCCAGGCCCGTCGCCATCTGCACCAGGCTGTCGAAGCCCCGCCGCCCGCCCCACGGCCCGACCCCGGCGCCCCCGTAGGCCGACAGCGTGCCGACCACCAGGCCGGGCCGCTGGCTGGCCAGCACCTCGGGCGCGAGCCCGAGCCCGGCCAGGGCGCCCGGCCGGTAGGCCGCCAGCACGACGTCGGCCCGGTCGAGCAGGTCGGCGAACAGCTCGGCGCCCCGCGTGGTCGCCAGGTCGAGGACGGTCGCCCGCTTGCCCACGGTGGTGTCGGCCACGAGCACCGGCGAGTCCTCGGCCGCAGGGCCGTCGACCCGCAGCACGTGGGCCCCGTGGGCGGCCAGGAAGCGCCCGGCGACGGGCCCGGCGATGACCCGCGTGAGGTCGAGCACCCGCAGGCCGTCCAGCGGGCGGAGGGACACCGGCCGGTCGGCGCGATCGGCCGCGGCGGCCGCCACCGGGGCGGCCGGGGCGTCCAGCGCGTCGATCGCCACCAGCGGGCGCGTCACCAGCGCCGCAGCCTGCGCCGACGCCCGCCAGGCGTCCATCGGCCGCAGTGCCGCGGCGCACCCGCCCGCGGCGTGGACGGCGTCTTCGAGGTCGCCCGCCCGCCACCCGGCCACCGCGGCCGCCACCGGGGCCGGGTCGATCTCACCGGTCAGGCCGAGCACCCGCACGGCGGCCGCCCGGTGGGCGCGGAAGTTGGTGTGGAGCCGGATCCAGCCGTCGGCCGCCCGGTAGTCGCCCGCGATCGTGTCCCACAGCCCGCCCAGCTCGCGGTCCGCGGCCGTGACGTAGCGCTCGCTGCGGCAGGCCAGCGCGGCGTGCCGGGTGTCGACGGTGACGCCGGCCGCGGGCGGTCCCCCGCGGCGGCGCCACACGTCGGCCACCGCCAGCGTGGCCACCGCCACCGACGCCGCCGCCGCGGCGGTGACGGGGAAGACCGAGGGCAGCACGTCGGCCGGTCCCGTCACCCGCAGGCGGTCGAGGGCGGCGGGCTCGCCGCCGAGGTGACCCCACAGCCGTCCGGCGAGATCACCCGCGTCCATCGCGTGTCCTTACCACGGCCGGGTCACGTGGCTCTTAAGAGGCCGAGCGTACAGGGAGCTCGCCACGGCCTACGCGTGGGGATTTGGCGTGGAAGCACCAGCTCCACAGCTCGGCCGACCGGCAACGCAGCACGGTGACACACGCCGGCGTGACCTATCCGCTCGAGTCCTACGAGGCCGAGCGTACAGGGAGTTCGCCACGGCCTACGCGTGGGGATTTGGCGTGGAAGCACCAGCTCCACAGCTCGGCCGTCCGGCAGCGCAGCACGGTGACACGCGCCGGCGTGACCTATCCGCTCGAGTCCTAAGGTCTGGGCAACGGACACACAAGGGGGACAGATGACGCACGAGGTACGCGGGGTGGTCGCCCGGGGGAAGGGTGAGCCGGTGACGATCGAGACGGTCGTCGTGCCCGACCCCGGGCCCGGGGAAGCGCTCGTGGCCGTGCAGGCGTGCGGCGTGTGCCACACCGACCTGCACTACCGCGAGGGCGGCATCAACGACGAGTTCCCGTTCCTGCTCGGGCACGAGGCCGCCGGGGTGGTCGAGTCGGTGGGCGCCGGCGTCACCGGCGTGGCGCCGGGCGACTTCGTCGTCCTCAACTGGCGGGCCGTCTGCGGCGAGTGCCGGGCCTGCCGCCGGGGGCGGCCGCACCTGTGCTTCGCCACGCACAACGCCACCCGGAAGATGACGCTCGGCGACGGCACCACGCTGTCGCCCGCCCTCGGCATCGGCGCGTTCGCCGACAAGACCCTGGTCGCCGCCGGCCAGTGCACGCCGGTCGACCCCGCCGCCCGGCCCGAGGTCGCGGGCCTGCTGGGCTGCGGGGTCATGGCCGGCCTGGGGGCCGCGATCCACACCGGCGGCGTCGGCCCCGGCGACAGCGTGGCCGTGTTCGGCTGCGGCGGGGTGGGCGACGCCGCCATCGCCGGGGCCCGGCTGGCCGGCGCCACCACCATCGTCGCCGTCGACCTCGACGACCGGAAGCTGGCGTGGGCCCGGGACTTCGGCGCCACCCACACCGTCAACGCGGCGACGACCGACCCGGTCGAGGCCGTGCGGGCTGCGACCGGCGGGTTCGGGGCCGACGTGTGCGTCGAGGCGGTCGGGCACCCGGCCGTGCTGGAGCAGGCGTTCTTCGCCCGCGACCTGGCGGGGACGGTCGTCCAGGTGGGGGTGCCGACGCCCGACATGCGCATGCCCGACCTGCCGATGATCGAGTTCTTCGGCCGGGGCGGCGCGCTCAAGCCGAGCTGGTACGGCGACTGCCTGCCGTCGCGGGACTTCCCGGCGCTCGTCGACCTGCACCTCCAGGGGCGGCTGCCGCTCGACGCCTTCGTCTCGGAGACGATCGGGCTCGACGGGGTGGAGGAGGCGTTCCACAAGATGGAGCGGGGCGAGGTGCTCCGCAGCGTGGTGGTGCTGTAGTGCCCGGCGTGCCGCGGATCGAGCTGGTCACCACCGACGGGATCTTCGCCCTCGACGGCGGCGAGTGGGCGGTCACCAACAACATCTGGCTGGTCGGCGACGACCGCGAGGTGCTGGTGGTCGACGCCGCCCACGACCACCTCCCGATCGTCCAGGCGGTGGGGGGTCGGCGGGTGGCGGCGATCGTCTGCACCCACGGCCACAACGACCACATCAACGCGGCCGGCGCGCTGGCCGATGCGGTCGACGCCCCCGTGCTGCTGCACCCGGCCGACCGCATGCTGTGGGACGCCGTGTACGCGGACCGGGCGCCCGACCTCGACCTGGTCGACGGCGAGGTGGTGGCGGCGGCCGGCGCCGAGCTGCGGGTGCTCCACACCCCGGGCCACTCGCCGGGCTGCTGCTGCTTCCACCTCGCCGGGGGCGGGTCCGCGGGCGCCGACGTGGTGTTCTCGGGGGACACGCTGTTCTGCGGCGGTCCGGGCGCCACCGGCCGGAGCCACAGCGACTTCCCCACGATCATCGACTCGATCCGCCGGCGGCTGCTGGCCCTGCCGCGGCAGACGGTCGTCCACACCGGCCACGGCGAGTCGACGACGATCGGCGACGAGGCCCCGCACCTCGAGGAGTGGATCGCCCGCGGGCACTGACCCGCCGGAGCGGACGTGTGCCGGCGGGGCGGCGGCTCATTAGGGTGACATTCTCGTCAGGGAGGGGACCCGCTGGTGGAGCGCGCGCAGCACAGTCAGGACCTGGCCGGGTACGCGGCCTTCGTGACCGGCGGGGGCAGCGGCATCGGCCTCGCCTGCGCCACCCGGCTCGCCGCCGAGGGCGCCACGGTCACCATCACCGGCCGCTCCCCCGACCGGCTCGCCGCCGGCGTGGCGGCCATCGAGGCCGCGGCATCGCCGGGCGCCACGGTCCGGGCCGTCCCCGCCGACGTCACCGACGAGGCCGCGCTCGCCGCCGCCGTGGCCGCCGCCACCGAGGCGACCGGCCGGCTCGACGGCATCGTGATCAGCGCCGGCGGGTCGGAGACCATCGGCCCGCTCACCCAGGTCGACGTCGAGGCGTGGCGGCGCACGGTCGACCTCAACCTGACCGGAACGATGCTGACGATCAAGCACGGCGCCCGCGTCATGGCCCGGCAGGGCGGCGGGTCGATCGTGGCGATCTCCTCGGTGGCCGGGGCGGTGAGCCACCGGTGGTTCGGCGCCTACGGGCCGGCCAAGGCCGGCATGGACATGCTGTGCAAGGTGGCGGCCGACGAGCTGGGGGCGAGCGGCATCCGGGTCAACACCGTGCGACCGGGCCTGACCCGCACGGACCTGGTCGAGCCCATCACCGCCCCCGGCCCGGCGCTCGACGACTACCTGGCGTGCACGCCCCTCGGCCGCATCGGCGAGCCGGAGGACGTGGCCGCGCTCGTCCGCTTCCTGCTCGGTCCCGAGGCGAGCTGGATCACCGGGGAGAACATCAGCGTCGACGGCGGCCACGCCGTCCGCCGGGGGCCCGACATCTCGGGCCTGCTGGAGGGCGTCTTCGGCGCCGACGGCCTGCGCGGCCTGGTCACGGAGGGCTGACCGCGGCCGGGCCGGGCGGCACCGCACCCCCTCACCCCGTTCACTCCCAGTCGGAGGCGAGGTCGCGGGTGAGCGACCCGGTGAAGCCGGTGAGCGCACCCAGCAGCTCCTCGCTGGTGAACGGCGCGCCGGCGTTGCGGACGCCCCACACGATGTCGCCGTCGGCGTCGCGGGACTTGACCAGCATCCAGATCGAGAGTGGGGTGTCGCCCTCGACCAGCGGCTCGTCGGACATGGCGGCCACATGCTCGGCCAGGGAGGCGGGGTCGATCGTCATGCGCATTGCTTAGCCGCCCCGGCACCCCGCGCCGGCCATCGGCCCGCGCTCACACGAGGATGCCCCGCACCACCACGTCGACCGCGCCCCGGGCCTGGTCGGTGAGGCTGCCGTACTCGCCCGGGAAGCGCTCGGCCAGCGCCGGCAGGCTGACCAGCCCGGCGGCCCCGTGGCCCACGAGGAAGTGGAGCATGGCCGGCGACACCGGGCGGGTCCGGCCGGTGTCGGCCAGCCGGCGCAGCACGACGTCGGCCACCTCGTGGGACGGCCGGATGTAGTGCTCGTAGACGTGGTCGAGCCGGCCGCCGGGCCGGGCGGCCTCGTGGTTGATGATGCGGATGAGCGCCGGCCGCTCGGCGGTCACCTCCACGTAGCGGACGAGGATGGCCCGGAGCCGGTCGAGCTCGTCGCCGTCGCAGCCCCGGGCGGCCGCGCCCAGCTCGGATGCCAGCGCCCGGAAGCCGTGCTCGATGGCGGCGTACCAGAGGGCCTCCTTCGAGCCGAACCGCTCGTGCACCAGGTTGTGGCTCACGCCCAGGCGCCGGCAGACCTCCCGGACGGAGGTGCCGTCGTAGCCGTTGTCGGCGAACGCGTCGAGGGCCAGGTCGAGCAGCTCAGCGTCCGAAACGACCGACCCCACCGGCGGGAGGTTACCGCCTGCACCCTCGCACCCTTGACGCGCGTCAATACACTCGGCCCCGGCACCCCAGCCCCTACCCCGAGGAGTGGTCGGATGGTCTCGCTGCCGTCGCTGGCGGCCCTGCCGGTGATCGGAGACGCCCTGCGCAACCAGCTCGTGGCCCCGATCGCCCGGTCGCTGGCGCAGGACCGCCTGCCCTTCGAGCAGTACACCGACCCGCCCGGCGACCCCGGGCTGTTCGGTCCGGGCAGCGCCACCTGGCGGGTGCACGCCGACCCGTCGATGCTCGTCGGGGGCCTCGCCGCGCTGCTGCTCCAGACCGCCCACCCACTCGCCATGGCGGGCGTGGCGGACCACTCGAACTACCGGTCCGATCCCCTCGGGCGGCTCAGCCGCACCGGCTCCTTCGTCACCGGCACGACCTACGGCTCGACCGAGGTGGCCGACCGCCTCCTCAAGCTCGTACGGGGCATCCACCGCACGGTGCGGGGCACTGCGCCGGACGGGCGGTCCTACTCCGCCGGCGACCCCGAGCTCATCACCTGGGTGCACGCCACCGAGGTGTCGAGCTTCCTGCGTGCTCACCAGCGGTTCGTGCCGTTCCCGGTGCGGGGCGACCAGGCCGACCGCTACATCCACGAGATGGCGGTGATCCCCGAGCGGCTGGGCGCCGAGCCCGACCGCATCCCCCGCAGCCGGGCCGCGCTCCGGGCCTACTTCCGCGACGTCCGACCCGACCTGGCGGTCGGCGACCAGGCGCGCGACGCGGTCCGGTTCCTCACCCGCCCGCTGGACACCCATCCGCTGGTGGGCGGGGCCCACCAGGTGGTCATCCAGGCCGCCATCGGGCTGCTGCCCGGCTGGGCCCGCGACATGCTCGGGCTGCGCCAGCCCACCCTGGTCGAGATGGCGGTGGTGCGCCCGGCGACGCTGGCGCTGCTGGGCACGATGCGCCTCGCGGGCGGCACCCCGCCGCCGCTGGTCCAGGCCCGCCGCCGCTGCGCGGCCGAGCCGCCGCCCCGCCGCGTCGCCTGACCGGCGGCAGGACCCCGGCGGGTGGTCAGGTCCCGGCGGGTGGTCAGGCGCCCGCGGGTGGTCAGGTCCCGGTGAAGTTCGGCGTGCGGCGTTCCAGGAAGGCGCGGGGGCCTTCCCTGGCGTCGTTCGACCCCATGACCTCCATCCCCAGCTCGAGCTCGCGCTGGTAGGCGGCGGCCTCCGGCAGGGCGTCGGCGGCCAGCACCGACGCCTTGATGTTGCGGACCGCGAGCGGCCCGTTGCGGGCGATGCGGTCGGCGATCTCCCGGGCCCGGTCGAGGGCGGTGCCGTCGGGGACGACGTGGCCGACCAGGCCCACCTCGTAGGCGCGCCGTCCCGAGATGGGCTCGCCGGTGATGAGCATCTCCATCGCCACGGTCCAGGGGATCTGGCGGGGCAGCCGCACCGTCGAGGCCGACATGGGGAAGAGGCCCCGCTGCACCTCGCTCACCGCGATCTGCGCCCCCTCGGCCGCGACGCGCACGTCGAACGCCTGGAGGATCTCGATGCCACCGGCGTAGCAGTAGCCCTCGACCGCGGCGATGATCGGCGTCGCCGGCCGGAACTCCTTGAGGAACCCCTTGTAGATGAGCCCGACGTCGGCCCGGATGCGCTCCTCGAACTCGTTGGCCGCCGGCTTGCCCGACAGGAGCGCGCCGACCAGCCGGTCGAGGTCGGCGCCGGCCGAGAAGTTGCCGCCCGCCCCGGTCACGATCGCGACCCGTACGTCGTCGTCGCCGTCGATCAGGTCCCACGCGTCGCACAGCCGGCACAGCACCTCGGCGTCGAACGCGTTCTTCTTGTCGGGACGGTTGAGCGTGAGGGTCACGACCGGACCCTCACGCTCGACCAGGACGGCAGGCGGGACCTCAAGATCTGACATGCCGTCAGATACTAGGGGCTGGTGCTCGGTGGTCGAGGGTGAGGATCGCGTCGTCCATGTGGCGGGGGGCGACCCTCGCGCAGGTTGCGACTAGCCCGCCAGCCTACGGATCGTCGCTGTCACCTCGTCGGGTCGCTCGAGAGGGAGCATGTGGCCGGCACCGTCCAGCTCGGTCAGCCGGGCGCCGGGGATGTGGTCGATGATGGCCCTGGTCAGCCGCGGCACGATCAACGTATCGCGCCGCCCGAGCAGCACGTGCGCGGTCACGTCGACGCAGCGGAGCGCGGCACGCAGGTCCATCTCCCCCATGGCGACCATGCAGTCACGCCGGACCGCCGAGGGGGTGCGCACGAACATCAGCCGGGTGGCGTCGACGTGCGCGCGCTCGGGCGCTGCCCCGAAGGTGCCGCGCACGCAGGCGTAGCCGGGCCGGGGCCGGGCCATCACGCGGGCGATCAGGTCGCGCCACAGCAGCATGCGCCACATGCGGTCGCGGCCCCGGCCGGCCAGGCCGTGGGCGGCGGTGGCGACCAGCGCCAGCGCCCGCACGCGGGCGCGCACCAGGTCCGGGTGGCGGCAGGCGAAGCTCATCGTGCTCATGCCGCCCATCGAGTGACCGGCCACGACGGCGTCGCGCAGGTCGAGCCCGCTCACCACGGCGGCCAGGTCGTCGCCCAGCCGGTCGACGCTGATGCCGGCCGACCCGGTGCCCGAGGCGCCGTGGCCCCGCTGGTCGAAGAGCACCACGCGGTGCCCGGCGGCGACCAGCCGGCGGGCCACGAGCGACCAGACGGCGCGGGTGCCGGTCCAGCAGTGCGGCAGGACGACGGGCGCCAGCGCACCGCCGGCCGGTCCGGCGTCGGTCACCGCCAGCGCCGCGCCGTCGTCGGTCACCACGACCCGCTCGCGGCCGGGGGGCGGCGTCAGGTCGGCGTCGGGACGGTCGGTGGGACGGTCGGCGGGGCGGTCGGCGGGGCGGTCGGCGGGGCGGTCGGTGGGACGGTCGGTGGGACGGTCGGCGGATCCGGGGCCCGCCGCCGCGTCGGTCGTCACGGCGGGGCCCGGTCAGATGTCCCGGCGGGCCATCGCCTGGACGACGCCCAGCGGCAGCAGCCGGTGGGCCCACCACCCGGCCTTGGCCTCCCAGCCCGAGGGCACCATGATCTTGTCCTTCTGGATGGCGACGACCACGTCGCGGGCGACCAGCTCGGGCGGGTGGCCCCTGCTGAACAGCTTGCGGATGCCCTCCTCGGACTCCGACCGGCTCCCGAGGTAGCGGGTGGCGTCGACGATGGGGGTGTTGATGACCCCGGGGCAGATCGCGGTCACGCCGACGCCCGACGGGCCCCAGTCGGCCCGGAGGCACTGGCTGAAGGCCAGGACCGCGGCCTTGGTGGTGACGTAGGCGGCCTCGGTGGCGTGCATCGTGTAGCCGAGGCCCGACGACAGGTTGACGACGTGGCCGCGCCCCCGCTCGACCATGGCGGGGCCGAACGCGTGGCAGCAGTGCATGACGCCGTCGAGGTTGACGCCCCGGATCCACCGCCAGTCGTCCATGCTCATCTCCGCGAAGCGGGCGCTCATGCCGACGCCGGCGTTGTTGACCAGGATGTCGAGCGTCCCCCACCCCTCGGCCACGTCCGCGGCCAGCCCGGTGACGGCGTCGAGGTCGGAGACGTCGGCGGCCAGCCCGTGGGCCTCGGGGCCGCCCTCCGAGCAGGCAGCGGCCGTCTTCTCCGCCGCGTCGAGCTGGCGGTCGACCGCGAGCACCCGGCTGCCACGGCGGGCAAGCTCGAGCGCGATGGCCCGGCCGATGCCGCTCCCCGCCCCGGTCACGAGGGCCAGCGCCCCCTTCAGCTCGAAGTCCTTGCGTCTTCCCATCACGAGGCTCCGTGTTCGACCACCAGCAATTGACACGTATTCAACAACAGTTCGCACAGTGTTGACCAGACGTCAATAGGATCGAGGGGTGGCGCGCACTCCCCGGACCCGTCTCGACCCCGACGCACGACGGGCACAGCTCGTCGCCCTCGGCCTGGAGATGCTCAGCACGCGCCCGCTCGACAAGGTCGCCATCGACGACATCGCGGCCGAGGCGGGCATCAGCCGCGGCCTGCTGTTCCACTACTTCCCGACCAAGCGCGACTTCCATGTGGCGGTGGCGCGGGCGGCGGCCGACGACCTGCTGGCGCGCACCGACATCGGTTCGGACCTCCCCCCGGTGCGCCGGCTGCGGGCCAACGTCGAGGCGTTCGTCGATCACCTCACCGGCAACCGCGACGCGTACATCGCCTTCATCCGCGGCTCGTCGGGCGGCGACCCGCAGCTGCTCGAGGTGTACGAGGAGACCCGCCTGGCGTTCACCGCCCGCGTGCTCGACGGCCTCGGCCAGCCCGAGCCGTACCCCGAGCGGCTGCGGCTCGCGGTCCGCGGCTGGGTGGCGTTCACCGAGGAGGTGACGGTCGACTGGCTGTCGGCCGGCTCGCTCGACCGTGACAGCGTGGTCGACCTCATCGACGACGCCCTGATCGCCCTGGTCGCGCTCGCCGACGTCACCCCGCCCGCCTGATCGCGGCGCCGGGCCGCCGGCCCGTCGCTCCCCGGCCGCACCGTCGCGCCCATCTGCCTGTTGACAGTGTCTACAGATCCGTAGACACTGTCTACATGGAACTCTCCGACGCATCCCGCATCCTGGCGGGGATCCTCCTGCTGAGCCTGGTCACCGTCGAGTCGGGCGGCGTCCTGCTGCTCCGCATCGGCCGCGGGCGCCAGGACGCCACGCCCCTCCAGCAGTCGTTCTTCCGGGCCGGGCACGCCCACGCCGGCGTCTACCTCATCCTCGGGCTCGTCGCCCAGGTGCTCGTGGACGCCACCACCCTCACGGGCGCCGCGGAGTGGGTCGCCCGCTCGTTCGTGCCGATCGCCGCGCTCCTGCTGCCCGGCGGCTTCTTCCTCTCGGTCGCCCGCCCGGGCGCCACCGAGCCCAACCGCCTGGTGATGCTGATCCCCCTCGGCGGGATCGTGCTCGCCATCGGGCTCGCCACCCTCGGCATCGGCCTGATCGCCGCGTGAGCAGCGTCCCCCGCACCAGCGCCGGCACGGCCGACAGCACCCGGGACCGCCTGCTGCAGGCCGCCCGCGAGGTGGTCGCCGAGGACGGGCTCGAAGGCCTGACCCTCCGCGCCATCGCCCGGCGGGCCGGCGTGTCGCACGGCGCCCCGCTACGCCACTTCCCCACCCTCGCCGCCCTGCTCGCGGCCGTGGCCGCCGACGGGTTCGCCCGGCTCCACGCCACCGTCGAGGGTCACCTGGCCGCGGCCGAACGCGACGCCCCCGCCCGGCGACCCCTCGACCCGCGCCGCCGGATCGCCATCGCCGGCCGGGCCTACGTCGACTTCGCCCTCGCCGACCCCGGGGTGTTCTCCGTGACGTTCCGGCCCGAGCGGGTCGACGTCACCGATCCCACCTACCAGGCCCAGGGCGCCCGGGCCTTCGACCAGCTCGTCCGCCTGGTGGCGGCCGCCCAGGCCGACGGCTGGCAGCCCGACGAGCCGGCCACCGACCTCGCCGCCGTCCTGTGGGCCAACGTCCACGGCCTCGCCACCCTCGCCCTCCACGGCGGCCTCGACATCGTCGGCGAGGGCGCCATCGACCGCCTCCCCGCCCTGTCCTCCGTGCTCGTACTCGGACCCCAAGGAGACCCGTCATGACCACCACGATCTCGTTCCTCGACGGCAACTTCGCCCCGGTCAGCGAGGAGCTGACCAGCGTCGACCTGCCCGTCACCGGCCGCATACCCGGCGAGCTGGCCGGCCGGCTCGTCCGCATCGGCCCCAACCCCCGCACCGCACCCGACCCCGCCACGTACCACTGGTTCACCGGCGACGGCATGGTGCACGGTCTCCGCCTCGACGGCGGGCGCGCCCGCTGGTACCGCAACCGCTGGGTCGGCGGCGGCGAGGTGGTCAACACCCACGTCATCGGCGTCGACGGCCGCACGTTCGCGGTGGTCGAGGCCGGCAACCGGCCCGTCGAGCTCACCGACGAGCTGGAGACCGTCGGCCCGTGCGACTTCGGCGGCACCCTCGACGGCTCGTTCTCGGCCCACACCCACGCCGACCCGACGACCGGCGAGCTCCACGCCGTCAGCTACCACTGGAGCTGGGACCACATCCGCCACGTCGTCGTCGGGCCCGACGCCCGGGTGCGGCGCGAGCTGCACGTGCCGGTGCCCGACGCGCCGATGGTCCACGACTGCGCCATCACCGAGCGCTACGTCGTGCTCTACGACCTGCCGGTCACCTTCAGCATGGACGCCGCCGCCGAGGGGGCCCGGCTGCCGTACCGCTGGAACCCCGACCACCCGCCCCGCGTCGGGCTCCTCCCCCTCGACGGGCCGGCAGACGCCGTGCGGTGGTTCGACGCCCCGTCGTGCTTCGTGTTCCACACCCTCAACGCCTACGACGTCACCAACGCCGGGCGCGACCAGGTGATCGTCGACCTCGTGCGCCACCCCCGGATGTTCGCGACCGTGTTCAACGGGCCCGACGAGGGCACACCCGCGCTGGAGCGCTGGACCCTCGACCTCGGCACCGGCACGCTCCGCACCGAGACGCTCGACGACCGGGGCCAGGAGTTCCCCCGCCTCGACGAGCGCCTCACCGGCCGGCCCTACCGCTACGGCTACGGCGCAGCGTTCGGCGCCGGCGTCGAACACGGCCCCGCCATCAAGCACGACCTCCACACCGGGACCAGCGAGATGCACGACTACGGCCCGGGGCGGGTCACGCTCGAGCCCGTGTTCGTGCCCCGGTCCGCCACCGCCGCCGAGGACGACGGCTGGGTGCTGTCCTACGTCTACGACGCCACCACCGACCGCAGCGACGTCGTCGTCCTCGACGCCCGCGACTTCACGGGCGAGCCCGTGGCAACGGTCCACCTGCCGGCGCGGGTGCCCTTCGGATTCCACGGGAGCTGGCTGCCGGACGCCTGACCACCGGCCTGACCAGCGGCGTGGCCGCGTTCAGTCGCCGCTCGCGGCCGAGCGGCTGCCGCGCTCGCGCAGCGGCGTGACCTTGGCCGACGCGCCGGGCTCCACGGCCCGGGGCCTCACCGCCGGTGGGGCCCCGGCCGCGGGCTCGACCTCGACCCTGCCCAGCCCGGCGCCCGACAAGCCGGTCCACAGGAGCTGGGTCAGGTAGCCGACCAGGTCCTCCTTGGACATCGACTTGCGCTCCAGCCACCACCCGGCCCCGGCGAAGGTCATGCCCACGATGCCGAACGCCCAGGGCTCGGCGGCACCCGAGTCGGCGCCGGCCCGCCGCAGGGCGGCGCCGAGGGAGACCGCGATCTGGCGGGAGATGTCGCTGGACAGCTTGTGGCCGGATCGCCCGCCGCTGCTGCCGCTGTACATCGCCGCCTGGACGAGGAACCGGTACAGCTCCGGCTCGGTCTCGATGAAGGTGCAGAAGGCCTCGATCGTCGACGACAGGACCTCGACCGGCTCGCGCGGCGTGGTGAGCTGGCTGATCAGCGCCTGGTTCAGCTCGACCGCCACCCGCTCGGCCAGCGCCCGGACCAGCCCGGCACGGTCGCCGAAGTGCGAGTACAGGATCGGCTTGGTGATGCCGGCCTCGGCCGCCAGCTCGTCCATCGACGCCTGCGGGCCGATGCGGCGGATCGCCCGGGCCGCGGCGTCGAGCAGCTCGGACCGGCGCTCGTCCGGGTCGCGCCGCGGGCCCCGCGGCCGGCCCGGCCGCGACGGCCGCTTCTCGGGCTCCCTGCTGGTCATCGCCCCCGACGCTACCCCGCGTGGTCGGCCGGGTCGCCCTGGGCGCGGCGGACCACCTCGAGCAGCTCGTCGCCGTAGGCGGCCAGCTTGGCCGGACCGATGCCCGGGCACGCGCTCAGCTCGCGGCTGGTGGCCGGGCGGCGCTCGGCGATGCCCACGAGGTGGCGGTCGCTGAGGACGATGAACGCGGCCACGCCGTCGGCCCGGCTGCGGTCCTTGCGCCAGGCCCGCAGGGCATCCTCGACCCGCGCCGCCTCGGGCCCCGACGCCGCGGGCACGGGCGCCCGCCCGGCCCGGCCCGGCCGCGACGGGGGCGCGGCCGCGGCGCGTTCTGCCTCGGCCGCCTCGGCCGACGCCGCGGCCAGCTCGTCGGCGGTGGCATCCGCGTCCAGCTCGTCGAGGAACCGGGAGGGCCGGCTGGCGTCGGCCAGCACCGCCACCCGGCCGATGCCACGGGTGATGGCGACGTGGAACACGCGTCGCTCCTCCTCGACGGCCGCCCGGCCCTGCGAGAGGTGGTGGGGCATCAGGCCCTCGCTGACCCCGTACACGGCCACCCGCGGCCACTCCCGGCCCTTCACGCGGTGGATGGTCGACAGCACGACCCCCGACTCGTCGTCGGGCCGGCCCAGCGCCCGCTGCAACCACGGCCCGAAGCCGGCCGGGTCGGCGTGGAGGTCGGCGGCCTGGAGCAGCGCGTCGAGGTCGTCGCGGTGCGACTGGCCCTCGCCGCCGCCCGACGCGTCGAGCAGGTCGATGGCCCGGCCCAGGCCCACGCCGTCGCGCACGTGCTCCAGCACGGCACGGGTGGTGCCGCCGGCGGTCACGGCCACCAGGTCGGTGAGGTCGGCGGCCAGCTCGACGAGCTTGCCCGACACCTTGACGTCGTCGATGCGCTCCGCCGCCCGGGTGACGTCGTCGATGGTGCGGCAACGCGCCAGCCACTTGTCGATCCAGCGGGGCAGCCCCCGGCTCGGCCGGCGGTGGACCTCGGTGAGGTCGTCGGGGTCGATGTGGTCGGGGTCGGCCGCGATCCGCACGTAGGCCAGGGCCGCCCGCAGGCCGGTGCGGGTCAGGACGTCGGGCCGCAGGATCGACGACACCGGCACCCCCGCCTCGACGAGCGCCACGTGGGGCGCCAGCAGCAGCGAGCCGACCCGGGTGAGCACGGCGACGTCCGCGGGGCGCACCCCCGGCTCGCCGAGCCAGGCCTCCACGATGCCGACCAGCGCCCGCGCGCCGCCCTCGGGCGGGTGGCGGCGGACGCCGAGGCTGCCCTCGGCGGCGCCGCCGGACGCGTCGGGGACGGCCGCCCGGATCTGCTTGGGCACCCGCACCCGGTTGCGGGTCAGCAGGTGGCGGGCGGCCTCGACCACCGGCGCCGGGCACCGGTAGTTGACCTCGAGGGCGTGCTCGTCGGCGCCCGGGAAGTAGCGCCCGAACTCGGTGAGGAACCGCGGCGAGGCCCCGGCGTGGCCGTAGATGACCTGGTCGTCGTCGCCCACCCCGAACACGTCGAGCGCCGGCACGGCCAGCAGGCGGACGAGCAGCACGTGGGCGGGCGTGAGGTCCTGGAACTCGTCGACCAGCAGGTGGCGGTGGCGGGCCTGTTGGGCCCGGCGGAAGCCGCCGTCGCGCAGCAGCAGCTCCACCGCCAGCAGCACCTGCTCGTCGAAGTCGATGACGCCCTTGCGCGCCAGCTCGGCCCGGTAGCGGGGAAAGGCCTCGGCCAGGCCCGGGACGTCGCCCCGC
>DASSGC010000430.1:0-5533 GCA_035693765.1 Acidimicrobiales bacterium | reverse complement strand
AACGACCGGAGTCGGCCGGTGAGGTGATGGCAACCGTGAACGCGGTGTCCTTGCCCGCCGGTGCGGAAGCTGACGTGACCGGGGAATGGGCGGTGTGGCACGACTTCAACACGCTCAACGAGAAGGCCCTGCACCGCGCCGAGCTGCTGTCGGGGCTGCCGACGATCATCCTGCTCTTCGTCGCCTTCGGCTCGGCGGTCGCCGCCGGGCTCCCGCTGGTGCTGGCCATCGCCGGGATCGCGGTCGGGTTCGCCGCCCTGCACCTGGGCACCGCGGCGACGCCGCTGTCGGTGTGGTCGATGAACTTCTCGATGATGATCGGCCTGGCGGTGGGCATCGACTACAGCCTGTTCATCGTGTCGCGCTACCGGGAGGAGCGCGAGGACGGCAAGCACGCCCTCGACGCCATCGCCGGGACCCTCGCCACCGCAGGCAAGGCCGTCTTCCTCTCCGCCCTCACCGTCGTCGTGTCGCTGGCCGCCATCTTCCTGGTCCCGGTCATGGTGTTCCGGTCGATGGCCCTCGGGATGATCCTCTCGGTCGTCGCCACGGCGGCGGCGTCGCTGACCCTGCTCCCGGCGATCCTGGTCGTGCTGGGTGACCGGGTGCTCGTGGCCCGCGGCCACGAGGACCCCGACCGCGCCGCCGAGGGTCGCTGGGCCCGGTGGACCGCGGCGGCGATGCGCCGCCCCGGCGCCACCCTGGCCGCCGGGCTCGGCGTGCTGCTGCTCCTCGCCGTCCCCGCGCTCGGGATGCAGCTCGGGATGCCCGGCGCCGGCGTCGTCGACCGGGGCGAGCAGAGCCGCGACGGCTATGACGCCGTCGTCGACTCGTTCGGGCCCGGCGCCGCCTCCCCGCTGTTCGTCACCGTCCCCGCCGCCGATGCCGGCGCGGTCGTCGAGATCGCGAGGGCCGACCGGGGCGTCGTCGCCGCCGGCGTCGCGGCCGAGCCCGCCGCCTCCGGTCGCACCGTCGTGCGGATCACCCCCTCGACCGCGGGCGACGACGAAGCCACCGCACAGCTCGTCGGCCGGCTCCGTGACCGGCTCGACGGGGCCGTCCCCGACGCCGCCCTCGGCGGGCCCGGGGCGCAGAACCGCGATCTCACCTCGGCGCTCGTCGGCACGGCCCCCTACGCCGTCGGGGCGATCATGCTCGTCGCGTTCGTGCTGCTCCTGGTGGTGTTCCGCAGCCCGCTCATCGCGGTCACCTCGATCGTCTTCAACCTCGTCGGGGTGGCGGCCAGCTTCGGGTTCGCCACGCTGGTGTTCCAGCACGGCCACGGCGCGTCGCTGCTCGGGATCGAGCACCAGGGCTTCGTCGACGCCTGGGCGCCCCTGTTCTTCTTCGCCCTGCTGTTCGGGCTGTCGATGGACTACCAGCTCTTCCTGCTGGCCGCGATCAGGGAGCGCCGGGAGGCCACCGGCGACGCCTCGCTCGCCGTGCGCGAGGGCATCGCCCGCACCGGTCGCCCGATCACGAACGCCGCGCTGATCATGATCGTGGTGTTCGTGGCGTTCGGGGTGACCGGGCCGATCCCCCCGACCGAGCTGGGCGTCACGCTCGCGTTGGCGGTGCTGCTCGACGCGACCGTCATCCGGATGATGCTCGTCCCGTCGCTCCTCGGGATGCTCGGCGAGAGGGCCTGGCACCTGCCGGGCTGGCTCGACCGCCGCCTGCCGCGCATCTCGTTCACCCACTGACCGCCCGGCACGCCGACGACCTTCTCCCGCCGGCACCACGCCCCCCCGCACGACCCGACATCCCAGGAGGACCCCACGTGTTCGGACGCACGAAGCAGCCCGAGATCACCCCCACCGACGCCTACGCCTACGCCGACCGGCACGTGCCGTTCACGATGCGGTCGCGCGAGGCCGCGTAGCGGTCCCACGCGTCCATGCTGAAGCGCTGGACCGGTCCGGCGGTGACATCGCGCCGGGAGAACACGGCCTGCTGGGCGAGCACGTTCCACGCCGCGGTGGACTGCGCCGTCCCCGTCGAGCAGCCACGCCTCCTGCCGTCCCGGGCCGGCGGCCCCCGGGGGGTCAGCCCCGGGCGCAGGGCGCGCCGAGGCGGCGGGTCGCGCTCGACCAGGCGGGGTGGCCGGACCGGGGCCAGTAGTCGCCGGTGTGCACGTCCAGGTCGTAGGGGACCGGCGCCGCCTCACCGCCGGCGATGCGGCCCACGGCGTCGAGCAGGCAGTCGATGTCCGCGGTGGTCGTGGACAGCCCGGCGCTGGCGCGGACCGCCCCGGGGATCCGGCGGCGATCACCGCGCCGCACGGCGGCCTGGTAGTCCGCCACCTCGCCGGGTCCCAGGGCGAGCAGGCGCAGGAGGTACGGGTGGGCGCAGAAGCAGCCGTGGCGCACGCCGATGGCGTGCTCGGCGCTGAGGCGGGCTGCGACCAGGGCGTGCGACACGCCGTCGACCACGAACGAGGCGACGGGCAGGCACCCGTCGCCGGCGGCGGTGCCGAGGAGGCGCACACCGTCGATGGCGGAGAGGCCGTCGCGCAGCCGTCGGGCCATCTCGTCGTCGTGGGTGCGGATGGCGCCCCACCCCAACCCCGCCAGCTCGTCGATGGCGGCGTGGAGCGCGACCGCGCCGAGCACGTTGGGGGAGCCGGCCTCCTCGCGCTCGGGCGGGTCCGTCCACACCACCTCCTCCAGGTCGACGAGGTCGACGGCGCCGCCGCCGGCCAGGAACGGGTCGCCGCTGGTGAAGGTGTCGCGTGGACCGATCAGCACGCCGGCGCCGAACGGTGCGTACATCTTGTGGCCGCTCCAGGCCAGGTAGTCGGCGGCGGCCGGGAGCGGCCGGTGGGGTGCGAGCTGGGCGGCGTCGACGAGCACCGGGATGCCCCGGTCGTGCGCGGCGGCGATGATGGCGTCGATGGGCGGCAGCCAGCCGGTCACGTTGGAGGCGCCGGTGACGGCCAGCAGCCGGGGCCGCGGTCGCTGATCGAGCGCCGCCGTCACGTCGTCGACGTCGAAGGTGCCGGCGGGGCTGCACTCGACGTGGCGGCAGCGGGCGGCCCGGGCCCAGGGGAGCAGGTTGGCGTGGTGCTCGACGACGGTCGTGACCACCACGTCGTTGCGGTCGAACCGGAGCCGGTAGGCGAGGTGGTTGATCGCCTCGGTGGTGTTGCGGCAGATGATCGCGACGTCGTCGGTGCCGGCGCGGCCCGCGAACCCGTGGCTCGCGGCGCGCGCCTCCTCGTAGGCGGCGGTGGCCAGCTGGGATTTCCAGCCGGCCCCGCGGTGCACGCTGGAGTACCACGGCAGGAACTCGTTCACGCGCTCGGCCACACCGGGCAGCGCGCTCGTCGAGGCGGCGGCGTCGAGCGACACGTAGGGCCGCTCGCTCCCGTCGACGCACGGGACGGTGAGGTCGTCGCCGACGAGCCGGACACCGAGCCCGCCGCTGGCCGTCGCGGCGGTCTCCCGGGCGCCGTCGCTCACGCCGGGGCCCGTCGCCGCAGGGCCTGGCGCCGGACGAGCTCGTCACACGTGACGCTGCGGAGGAGGTCGACCGCGTCGAGGACGCGCCGGTGATGCAGGCGGTACACGACCCGGTTCGCGGCCCGCGAGGCGTCGACCAGGCCGCGGTCGCGGAGCACGGCCAGATGCTGGGAGACGTTCGACGGCGACGCCGCCAGCGCACCGCTCAACTCGCCCACCGACAAGGCCCGTCCGACAGGGCGTAGAAGATCATGAGGCGCTTCGGGTCGTTGAGGGCACGGCAGATGCTCGCCGTGAGCTCCTCGAGCTCGGCCCGCAGGCCCGGATCCAGTTCGTCAGCCAAGCCGCCGTCCCATGGCCACACGTTAACCGTCAGCATGCGCAGGTGCGCATGTGCAGATACGCAGGCGGCGGGCGATGCGCACGCTCTTGGGACTCGAGCGGATAGGTCACGCCGGCGCGTGTCACCGTGCTGCGTTGCCGGTCGGCCGAGCTGTGGAGCTGGTGCTTCCACGCCAAATCCCCACGCGTAGGCCGTGGCGAGCTCCCTATCCGCTCGGCCTCTTGGCCGTCGTGAGTCGTTGGCCTCTGGCGCCGGATCGCCCGTCGTGGCGCGATGGCACCGGCACGCGAGGAGGTGACGCCGATGATGTGGTGGGATGGCGATGGGGGCTGGGGGCCGTGGGTGGCGATGACGTTCATCATGCTGGCCTTCTGGGGCGTGGTGATCTGGGCGGTGGTGAGCGTGGTGCGCAGCGCCGGTGCCGGCCGGGCACGGGACGCCGAGGACGTCCTGGCGGAGCGGTTCGCCAGGGGAGAGATCGACGAGGACGAGTTCCGTCGCCGCCGGGAGGTGCTGCGCGGCCAGCGCTGATCCTGCCGCCAGCGCGGGTCCGGTCGGGTCAGCTCGCGGCGGCGGTCGTCCCGGCGACGGCCGGCGGTCCGGTCGGGGGGCCGAGGGCTGCGTCGGGCGTGGGCGCCCGGCGGCGGGTCTCGTACATCCGCACTGCGACCACGGCACCCGAGGCGGCGGTGAGGGCGCCGACGGCCCAGATGGCGGCGCGGAGCCCGAGCAGGTCGGCGACGATGCCGGCGAGCAGCGCGCCGACAGCGAAGCCGCCGTCACGCCAGAGCCGGTAGACGCCGACGGCGGAGGCCCGCCAGGTGGGGTGGGCGACGTCGCCGATGGCGGCGAGCAGGGTGGGGTAGACCATGGCGGTGCCGGCCCCGAGGAGCGCGGCGCCGGCGGCCCAGGGCCAGAACCCGCGGGTGGCGGCGATCAGGGCGATGGCGGCGGCCTGGGTCCACATGCCGCCGGCGATGAGCCACTTGCGGCCGATGCGGTCGGACAGGGCGCCGGTCACGAGCTGGCCGAGGCCCCACACCGCCGGGTAGAGGGCGGCGAGGACGCCGATGCGCCCGACGGGCAGGCCGAAGTCGGCGAAGTAGAGGGGGAAGAGGCCCCAGGCCAGCCCGTCGTTGAGGTTGTTGACCATGCCGGCCTGGCTGACGGAGGAGAGTGCCTTCTCCTTCACGCTGGTGAGGACGAACACCTGTCTCGTGGAGAGGTCGCGGTGCAGGTCGGCGGAGGCCGCGACGTGGTCGCGGGCTTCGTGGCGGGCATGGCCCCGGGTCTCGCGCACGAACAGGGCGGACAGGCCGAGGCCGAGGCCGGCGTAGGCGAGCCCGAGGAAGAAGGGCTCGGGGCGCAGCCCGTAGCGGGAGGCGATGAACCCCGTGGCGAGCGCGGTGACGGCGACCGCGCCGTAGCCGGCGGCCTCGTTGAGGCCCATGGCGAGGCCTCGCCGCTCGGGCCCGGCGAGGTCGATCTTCATGATGACCGTGGTCGACCAGGTGAGGCCCTGGTTCACCCCGAGCAGCACGTTGGCGACGATCACCCACCCCCACGACGGCGCCCACATCAACAGCAGGGGGACGGGCAGCCCGATCAGCCAGCCGGCGACGAGGACGGGCTTGCGTCCGAAGCGGTCCGACAGCGTGCCGGCGAAGAAGTTCGTCCCGGCCTTCACGATGCCGAACGCGGCGATGAACGTGAGGGTGGACGAGAACGC
>DASSGC010000429.1:0-2235 GCA_035693765.1 Acidimicrobiales bacterium | reverse complement strand
CCGTGGCCGATGCGAGCGATGAAGCGACCGTCCCTGGCCCTCACGTGGAACTCGGCGGTGTGGAACGCGACCACGTCGCCGCTGTCGCGGCGGGCAGCGGTGATCCGGAGCTCGGCGAAGACGTACCAGGTGTCGGTCACGACGTGCAGCACCTGCACCGATCGGATGTCGTAGGCGGCGAAGAGGTCCCGGTACCACGACCGGTGCGCGTCCTTGCCGCTCAACTCCACGAGCGCACCGGTCCCGGCGACGTAGTCGCGTACGGCAGAGGCAGCACCGTCGTGGATCGGCTCGAGCACGGCCTCCACGTCGTTGGCCCGCAGGCCGGCCAGGTGCTGCTGGAACCGGTCGAAGGTGTGCTTGCGGGCATGCAGCTCGTCGCCTGCCTCGACCTCGGGGTCGTCCGGCGCGCCGAGTTGGGCGGTGGGCACCCGCAGCCACACCAGCTCGCCGGTGATGCCGTGCTCCCTGCCGGACGGGAAGAGGCCGAGGGTCTGGCGGTGGTTGCGGACATCGGTGCCGCTCGGCCCGCCCACGGTCAGGGAATCCTGGAACAGGTACCAGGACCCGACCACCTCGGTGAGCCCGACGACCTCATGGAGGTCGCTCATGCCCCTGATGAAGGCGTACGCCTCGGCGATCTCTTCACGCGTCGTGAGCACGGGCAAGGTCACGGAGCCGTCGGCTCCGATCCTCGGCATGATCGTGTAGGCGTAGGGCCCCTCGGGTGCGAGCGTGTCGATCAGCGCGGTGAGGTTGCGCGGGTCACGGGCCTTGATCTCCTCACCGATGTGCGCGGTCGCCTGGCGATAGGCATGGGCGGATGCATCCGCTGCGATCTCGAGTGTCTTCGGGTCGACGTCGACGCCCATCCGGCCTCCGATCTAGAAATAGACGAGCTGGTCGAACGCTACGACCTCGTCGTCGGTGAACCCCTTCTCGAAACCGGGCAGCCGGTACAGCCGAGCCACGTTGCCCGCCAGCAGCGCGTGCCGGTCGTCGGCCGGCGCCTCGTCGGTGACCCGCATGGCCTGTTGACGGTTGTCGGGCCAGTTGGAGTCCTCGAACGGGAAGTGGCTGGCCCACATCAGGTGCACGCTGCCCAGGCGGTGACGGTTCCTCACGGCCGGGCGGTCCTGATGGAACGTGAACCACGCGTACTTGCGGATGTATTCGGACGGGACGGCGTCGGGATCCTGGAGGGCGTACTGCGCCAGGTGCTTGTGACGCACGTAGTTGATGTCGAAGAACTCCATCCAGTGCAGGGCCCATCCTGCATCGCCGTGGGCGAGGACGACCTTGACGTGGGGGAAGCGGTCGAACACGCCTGCCGCCACCATCGGCAGGAGCGCATCGGCCATCGGCGGCTTGATGCCTGGTGCGATGCCGGTCGGTGGCACCGTGGGATGCGCCCCGACGCCATAGTGGAAGCTGATGGGAACCTGCAGCTCGTTGACCGTCTCCCAGAACGGGTCGTCGTCGGGGTTCCCGCCAGCCGCAGCACCGCTCGGCCAGGCGTCGAGGATGCCGCCCCGGAGACCGAGGTCGGTCACGCACCGGCGAAGCTCGGCGCAGGCGTCGTCGACGCTCGTGGTGGGCAGCTTCGCCAGGCCGAACAGCTGGTTCGGTGCGTGACCGCAGAACTCGGCCAGCCAGTCGTTGTAGGCGCGGGCGAGCGCTGCCTTCAGCTCGGCATCGTCGAGCTGGCCGATCGCATCCCAGAGCCCGGGCGTCGGGTACAGGATCTCGGCGTCGACGCTGTCGGACCACTGGGCCTTGACCCGCTCGGCCGGGTCGTACAGCGCTGGCAGCACGTCGTCCCAGGCGACCGGGCCACCGCCCCCTGATCCGTTGCCAGCCCGATGCCAGCCGGTGCCCGTCGCGGTGGTCGGCGCCAACGGAACGGGTTCGCTGCCGTCCACCAGCCATGCGCTCCCGCCGTCGACCGCTGCCAGCTCGGGGGCCCGGTCGCGCAGCGATGCCGGCAGCCGGGACACGAAGATGTCGGGTGGCTCGACGACGTGCGCCTCGGAGGAGATCAGGTTGTAGGCGTTGCGCTCTGTCACGGCCACGACCTCAGGCGGCGATGCCGGCGGTGTCGGCGGTGTCGTAGGGCAGCCCGTAGAGGTCGGCGGCGTTCTTCCACATGATCCGCTCGATCTCGGACTCCGAGCACCCCGCCCGCTCGAGCACCTCCCGACCCAACTCGTAATCCACCGGCCACGCCGACGACGA
>DASSGC010000428.1:0-2756 GCA_035693765.1 Acidimicrobiales bacterium | reverse complement strand
ACGTGCCGATGTCCCACATGTAGTGGCCCGACGGATCCCCGGGTCATGGCCCTGCTGGCGGCCATCGCCGCCTGCACCCACGCCTTCCACGGCATCACCAACGCCGCCCTCCGCCACCGCATGACCGGACTCTGGCACCCCGGCTACAGCTCCGCCCAGGCCACCTACGACCTCCAGCGCCTCCGCCGCAACGGCCTGCTCACCCGCGACCCCGGCACCCACCGCTACCAGCTCACCCACCACGGCCGGCGCCTCGCCACCCTCTTCACCCGCGTCGGCGCCCGCGTCCTCGTCCCCACCCTCACCCAACTCGCCGACTCCACCCGGCCCCCACGCGGATCCCCCGCCCGACTCGTCGCCGCCTCACGCGCCTACGACCACGAACTCGACCAGCTGCTCAAACACCACCGAGCCGCCGCCCGACCAAACTTCGCCGAAGTGTCCAGAAAGGGGCCCGCCAAGCGCGGCCAGAGCGGATGCCCGCCGCGAGGTATACCCGAGGGGGCGTTAGGCGACGCGCCAGATCTGCCGCTCGGAGCGCCAACCAGGGCCACAGCCTGTACTCGGGCGGCCCGGTGCATCGCTTGGCGCCTCGAGCTTCGCTTGTGGAGGAAAGAGCCGGGTTGCCCGCTCAGATCTGCCGCACTGGCACTACCGGCCGAAGCGTAGGCGGCGCTCCAACCACTGCTCGTAGGAGAGACGCGCTACGGCACCCTGCTGCTCGGGGCCGAGGGCACGCCGTTCGTCAAGTGTCGGTTGCGGTGTGCCGTGCCACTCGTACCGCGCGCCGATGGCCTCGATCTCGTTCGCCGCTTCGACAATGGGGGCCGCGAAGCGTCGGTCGCGGGCGCTTGTGATGCTGGCAACCGTGTACAGAGCATGAGCTGTGCTCGATGCGACTTGGCCTGACTCCGCAATCGGGTCGCCGGCGCCGATCTCAAGGCGCGAGATCTCCTTTCTCACCGCAGGCAGCTCGTTCAAGTGGATCCTCACCCGCTGTTCTCGGTACCACTCCCACCGCCGCAGCACGGTCGTTGAAATCAGTGACACAGCGGCGCCAAGGGCGACCGCCCCAACCGTTCCCCAGTCCACTGCTACATCGTAGGGATGGACGCCAGCACACCGTCGCCCGTCAAGACGACTCGCCGTCCGACCGCGACAGATCCTGCCGATCTCGCGCGCCCCGAGATACTCGGATCGCCCAGAACGTGCGCCCCATTACACCGGCCGCCAGGACCGCCGGCGCGTCCCTCATGTGCCGGTAGAGGCACAGCAACTCCCGCGAGCACGAGAGCTCGCATGCGCGCTTGACGGCGTACCGAGTCGTAGATGTGTGCGCGGTTGGTACGCACCGAACCGCGCCCATAACGCGCGTCGCCGGAGCACGCCGTCGACGTCACCTACCGCCGGCTCGAGGGGAGGTACACGAATATGGCCCTACGCGTCTCAGTGGGGAGGCCGGGTCCGGAGCCGTGGAGAGGTGCTCGAAGGTGTCGGTCCACGTCTTCGCCCCCACACATGTGGGTGCCCCAGCGACTCAAGCTCGGGTTCTCACCATCATTCCGGCTATCTCTTTGACGAGCTTGGCGGCGACCAACGTGGTCTGGTCGGCGATGTCGCAGCGAGGGTTGAGCTCGACGATGTCGGCGGCCACGATCGGCTGCCCGACGGTGTGGATGAGGTCGATGACCTGGCGGACAGAGGGACCGCCCGGCTCGCGGTGGGACACGCCGGGGGCGAAGGCCGGGTCGAGCGCGTCGATGTCCATCGAGAGGTAGATCGGCGTCGTCAGCTCGATCTGGAAGGCCTCGTCCCAGCGGCCGGCCTCGATGACCTCCACCTCGAAGCGGGCGAACTGGTCACGGTGATGATCGTTGATGGTGCGCAACCCCACCTGGATCAGGCGGTCAGCCAGCCCCTCCTCCATGATCCGGGCGAACGGCGACGTGTGGGATCGCAGGTTGCCCTGGTAGCTGTCGTAGATGTCGGGGTGCGCGTCGATGTGGAGGATGGTCAGCTCGGGATGGCGGCGGCGGACAGCCCGCATGATCGGATGCGTGATGGCGTGGTCGCCGCCGAGGCAGAGCAAGGGATCGCCGGACGCCATCGCCGCATCCACGCCCTTCTCGATCAGGTCCCACGCATCGGCGTCACCGTCGAAGGCGATGTCGCCGTGGTCCACGAGCACGCCCTCGGCACCGACGTCGACACCGGTCTCGCTCCACGAGGTGTACGCGTCGTTGTGCAACGCCCGGCGGATGTGCGCGGGCGCCTCGGCCGGGCCGCGCAGGTAGGACGAGTTCTCGTCGTGTGGAATCCCCACAAGCCCAATGCCAGCCATGCCGGCAACGTAACCCGTCACGGGCTGGTACCAGCAGCGGGAAGCGGTAGGTGTTGGTGCCGGCGAGGGCGTCTGGCACCGTCCGATCGTGACCCGGAACCTCGATCTGTTGGCTCCGCACCAACGAGAGCCGCGTGGTGGACCCCTCAACTACCGGTTGCTCCCCACTCCAACGCGAAGAGCCACGAATATGTGCTCGCCGGATCGCCGCAGCGGCCGGGGTACGAGGCCACCCGTTTCGTGGTCCGCTACGCCCGCCGCCTCATGGAACGCTTGGGCTGAGGGTCGGGCCCATCCCCGGGAGTGCGTGGCCGGGCGGGGAGACTGGGGGCATGGCATTCGGACAGCAGGCAGGGCCGCCGGCGTCGCGGCGCGAGGTGCAGGAGCTGCTCACGCTGCTGCAGGACGCCGGGCA
>DASSGC010000427.1:0-12495 GCA_035693765.1 Acidimicrobiales bacterium | reverse complement strand
CCCTTGCTCTCGAGGTCGGGGGTGAGCTTGGTCAGCGTCTCGTCGACGTCGCTGGTGGCCTCGCCCTTGGCATCGTTGAGGAACTCCAGCTCGGAGGCGACGTAGTCGGGCGCCATGTTGACGTCTCCCGCCTCGAAGGCGTCGAACAGGAGGGGGCGGAAGCCGCCGACCTCCTGCACCTCGGCGTCGTAGCCGGCGTTGGCGAGGGCGCCGGCGTAGATCTCGCCGAGGATCGCCGACTCGCCGAAGTCCTGGGCGCCGACTTTGATCGCCGGGCCGTCGGGGATGTCGGCGGCGGCGTCGGACGCGGTGTCGTCGGTGGCGGCGTCGTCGTCATCGTCGCCGCAGGCGGCGCCCAGCAGTGCGAAGGCCAGCACCACCCCCAGTAGCTTCACGGTTCGTCGCATTGCGTGTGTCCTTTCCCCCGCAGGGTGGCTGTCGAGCGGATCGGTTGTCCTGTGGATGCGGCGGTCACGTGGGCACCTCGACGGGTGCGACCGTGGCGTCGGCGGTGCGGCCCGGCGGGCGGCGCCAGGGCACGAGCCAGCGGCTGGCCAGGGCGAAGGCGCCATCGGTGAGCAGCGCGAGCAGGATGACGAGGATGGCGCCGGCCAGCATGGCGCCCTTGTCCGGGCTGGTGTAGCCGGTGATGATCGGCGTGCCCAGGTCGCGGTAGGCGACGAGCGCCCCCAGCGTGGCGGTCGCCACCACCTGCACGGCCGACACCCGCAGGCCGGTGATGATGAGCGGCACCGCCACCGGCACCTCGACCTTGCGGATGAGCTGCCCGGCCCGCATGCCCATGCCCCGGGCCGCCTCGATCGCATCCTCGGGAACGCCGCGCACACCCGTGTAGGTGTTGGTGAAGATGGGCGGGATGGCCAGCAGCACCAGGGCGGCGATGGTCGGCCAGAAGCCCAGGCCGAACCCGTAGCGCAGGGCGAACGGCAGCAGCAGCGCCATCACGGCGTAGGACGGGATGGCGCGCCCGATGTTGACGACCGACACGGCCAGGAACGCGCCGCGCCGGACGTGCCCGAGCAGCACCCCGCCGGGGATGCCCACGGCGCTCGCCAGCAGCACCGCGACGAGCGATATCTGGACGTGGGCCCAGGTGAGGGCAGGCAGGCCGTTGCGCCCCGACCAGGCGGCGTCGGACGACAGGTAGTCGCGCATCTGGCGGATCGCCTCGCTCATGGCGCCGCCCCCCGCACCACCGGCGTGGCCCGGGGCGCCCGGGCCCGGGCCCACGGGGTCAGCAGCCGCTCGACGACGACGAACACGATGTCGAGGGCCACGGCGAGGACGACCGACAGCACGGCGCCGACGACGATGGGCGTGGAGAAGTCGCGGCTGAGGCCGTCGGTGATGAGGTCGCCGAAGCCACCCGCACCGACGAGCGAGGTGACCGTGACCAGGCCGACGGTGGTGACCGTGGCGATGCGCAGCCCGGCGACGATCGCCGGCGCCGCCAGCGGCAGGTCGACGTGCAGCATGCGCCGCCACGGCTCGTAGCCCATGCCGTCGGCCGCCTCCCGCACGGCGGGCGGCACCCCGTCGAGCCCGGCCACGATGTTCCGCAGGAGGATCAGCAGCGTGTAGGAGGTCAGCGCGAGCAGCGCCGTGCGGTAGCCGAGGCCGAAGAACGGGATCGGCACCAGCAGGCCGAACAGCGCCACGCTGGGGATCGCGTAGACGAGCCCGGCCAGCCCGGCGAGCGGCGCGTAGGTCCGCCGCCAGCGGATCGCGGCCAGCGCCATCGCCATCGACAGCACGAACCCGATCGCCACGGCGGTGGCCGTGAGGGTGAGGTGCTCCCAGAACAGATCGACGATGTCCGCCGTGTGGTCGCGCACCCAGTCCCAGCGGACGAAGGGCTCCTCCGCCGCGAGCGTCACCGGGTGATCCCCTCGGCCAGGTCGTCGAGCGTGAGCACGCCGAGGTAGCGGTCGTCGTCGTCGACCACGACCGCAACGCGGGTGCGGGACGTGACGACGCTGTCCAGCGCGGCCTTCAGGGTCGTCTCGGGGGTGACCGCGGCGGCGAAGGGCTCGGCCGTCAGCCCGGCGAGCGAGGCGGCACCGTCGAGTGCGGCGGCGCCGACCCAGCCCTGCAGCCGCCCGCCGTCCACCACCGCCACCCAGTCGGTGCCGTGCTCGGCCATGGCGGCCCGGGCCCGCTCGGCGGGCACCGACGGCGCGACCACCGGGCCGAGGGAGAGCGCCGCCTGGCCGACGCGCATGAGCGACAGGCGCTTGATGCCCCGGTCGTCGCCCAGGAACCCGGCCACGAAGTCGTCGGCCGGCTCGCGCAGCAGCTCCTCCGGCGGGCCGACCTGGGCGATGACGCCGCCGACGCGGAGGATGGCGATGCGGTCGGCCAGCTTGATGGCCTCGTCGATGTCGTGGGTGACGAACACGATCGTCTTGTGCACCGTGCGCTGGAGCTCGAGCAGGTCGTCCTGCAGGCGGGCACGGACGATGGGGTCGACGGCCGAGTAGGGCTCGTCCATCAGCAGCACGGGCGGGTCGGCGGCGAGCGCCCGGGCGACGCCGACGCGCTGCTGCTGCCCGCCCGACAGCGCCGCCGGGTAGCGGTCGAGCAGGTCGCCGTCGAGGTCGAGCAGCTCGGCGAGCTCCGTCACCCGCGCCCGGATGCGGTCCTTCGACCAGCCGAGCAGGGCGGGGACGGTGGCGATGTTGTCGCGCACCTTGCGGTGCGGGAACAGCCCCGCCTGCTGGATGACGTAGCCGATGCCACGCCGGACCGCGTGCACCGGCAGCGTGCGGATGTCGGTGCCCTCGAGCCACACGGTGCCCTCGGTCGGCTCGATGAGCCGGTTGATCATCTTGAGGGTGGTGGTCTTGCCGCAGCCGGACGGGCCCACGAGCGCGACCAGCTCGCCCCGGGGGACGGTGAGGTCGAGCCCGTCGACGGCCGGGCGGGCCGCGCCGGCGTAGCGCTTGGTCAGGCCCTCGAGCCTGATGGCGACGTCGGGCAGCGGCGCGTCGCTGGTGATGGCGGTGCCGGAGACCACCGCCTGCGCGTCGGTCACGGTGTCGGCTACCGGCGTTCGCTCGGGTCGGCTGTCGTTGGCATCTCGGTTCCCTCCCCGCTCGGTGCGGCCCCGGGAGACACGGGCAGGCCGCGGATGCGGCCCTGGGTCTTGCGTGCCGGTCACGTTATCGCCGCGCACCGCCGACCCGGTGGGATCGGCGGTCGGCGGGGCGCGGCGGGGCGCCGCGGGGATCGGCGGGGCTCAGGGTCGCCCGGCCGCCTCGGGTTCCGGGGCGCGCGGCGCGGGGGCGCCCGGGTGCCCCAGACCCGCGGGCGGGCGCAGCCCGCGGGTGACCCAGCCGCGCTCCTCGGCCCACACCAGCATCGGGGGCAGGAACACGAGGGCGGACAGGAGCGCCACGGCGACGTTCATGGCGACGATGGTCCCGAAGTCGCGCAGCAGGGGCAGCGACGAGGTCGCGATGACGGCGACGCCCGACACGGCGGTGAGCGCCGACACGATGAAGGCACGCCCGGTGCGGGCGGCGGTGGCGTCGACGGCTTCGCGCGGCGGGTGGCCGCGGTGGCGCTCCTCGATGAAGCGCAGGAGGATCAGCGACGTGAACTCGGTGCACAGCGCCACCACCAGGGGGCCACCGACCGCGGTCATGGGGCTGAGCTGCAGGTCGAGCACCCACGCCACCAGCGACGCCGCCCCGACCGCGATCAGCACCGGCACCATCGACAGCAGCGCCCGCACGACGCTGCGCAGCCGCACGGTGAGGAAGGCGAAGACGAACGCCACCGCCAGGTAGGTGAGCAGGATGCGGTTCGACTCGATGTTCTGCAGCAGGCCCACGCCGACCACCGCCAGGCCCGACGGCGTGGCCCGCACGCCCGCCGGCACCTCGACCCCGCCCGCGGTCTCACCGGCGTCGAGCTCGTCGCGGATCGCGTCGGTGTAGACGGCCCGCTCCTCCAGCGACCCGGGCCCCGTGCGGAACACCAGGTTCAGGGCCCCGCCGTCGGGGCTGACCAGGCTGCGCTGGATGTCCGGCGGCGCCACCGCGTAGGCCCGCTCGACGTCGGCCCCGGTGGGCGGCAGCGTCGTGGTGCCGGGCATCTCCAGCACGAACGCCATGGTCGTCGGCAACGACGAGGCGGTGAGCAGGCTGTCGGGCCGCGTCTCCAGCTCCTCGACGGCCAGGCCCGACACGAAGGCCACGGTCTCGTCGCTGAACACCTCGTCGGACTGCACGAAGATGCCCAGCTCGGCCGACGAGCCGGTCTCCCGCTTGATCGTGTCGATGTCGCGGATGACCTGGGTGTCCTGGTTGACCCAGTGCTCGGGGTCGCTCTGGATGTCGAGCTGGTCCTCGACCGCGATGCCGCCGACGAAGGTGACGACGCTCAGCACGGCGAGGGGCACGGCCGCGCGGGCCGGCAGGCTGCCGAGCCACACGACGATCCGGGCGAGGTTGCCGTGGCTGTAGTCCCGCGCCTTGGTGGGCGAGCGGTACTCGCGGATGCCGAGGATGGCGAGGGGCAGCACGATGCTGCCGACGCAGATGGCGGCGATGCCGACGGCCAGCAGCGACCCGAACTCGCGGATCATCGGCACCCGGGCGAAGCGCAGCGCGAGGAAGGCGAACACCGCGTCGAAGGTCACCACCAGCAGCGCCGGACCGAGGTTGACCGACGCCTCCTGGATCGGGTGCGCCGCCCGGTCGACGACCACCTCCTCCTCGATGCGGGAGTGCATCTGGATCGCGTAGTCGATGCCCACGCCGAGCATGACCGGCAGGCCGGCGATGGTGACGACCGACAGGGGGATGCCCAGGTACCCGGCCAGGCCGAAGGCCCAGGTCACGCCGACGAGGATGACCAGCAGCGGCAGCAGGCGCCAGCGCACCCGGAACAGCAGCACCAGGATCACGACCATGATCGCCACGGCGATGGCGCCGAGCGTGAGCATGCCGCCCCGCAGGTAGTCGTTCAGATCCTTGAGCAGCACCGAGGCGCCCGTCGTGGTCGTGGCGGCACCGTCGAACGGCTCGGCCTGCGCGATCCGCTGGATGCGCTCGCTCGCCGCCCCCTCGTCCTCGAGCGACTCGTTGCCGACCAGGCGGGTGACGATCTGGGCGTGGGCCTCGTCGGGGAAGAACGGCCGCAGCGACTTGCGGATCTCGCCCCGGTTGTCGAACAGCAGGAAGTCCACCCACTCGGGGTTGCCGATGTCGTGGGGCCCGGTGACGGCACCGATGCGGGCCAGCGTGGTGGCCGCGTCGTCGAGCCGGATGGCCTGGGCCTCCGGGTCGGGCTCGCGGTCGCGGGCGCCGAGCAGCGCCTGGCCGGCGACGCTCCGCGTGACGTCCTCCGGGGCGTCGGGCGGCCCGGTGACGAGGTTCTGGGTGAACTCGAGGGCGGTCAGCGGGCTGACGACGGTGAGGACGCCGTCGGTGGCGCGCAGGTCGGCATCCACCTGCTCCAGGTGGGCGATGTTCTCCGGCGTGAACAGGTCGGCGACCGTGGCACCGTCGTCCATCGTGAACAGGGTGAGCATCGCCTGCCCACCGAAGAGGCCCTGGTAGGCGACGCTGTCCTTGTAGACCTGCTCGTCCTTGTTGAGGTACGAGTCCTGACCGGTGGCGAACTCCAACCGGGTGATGCCGAGCCCCAGCACCAGCGTGACCGCCAGGCCCGCGACGCCGACGATCCCGGCATGCTTTCCGAAGTTCAGGCCCATCCAGGCCCAGGTGCGCCGCATCGGACCACCGACCCTTCCCTGAGTCAGCCCGCCCAGGGGGAGCCGGGAGGGCGCAGCGAGGTTAGTAGTTTGGCCGAGAGATGAACGGCACCTCACCGTCCGCCGACGAGATCATGGCCCTGCTCCGCTCCGGCGGGGGGCGCATGACCGCGTCGCGCCGGGCGGTCGTCGACGTGCTGCTGGACGGCGACCACCACCTCACCGCCGACGAGATCGTCGCCCGGGTCACCGCCCGCCACCCCGAGGTCCACCGGTCGACCGTCTACCGGACGCTGGAACGGCTCCAGGAGATCGGCGTCCTGAGCCACGTCCACCTCGGCCACGGGCCCTCGACGTTCCACCTGGTCGACCGGCCGCACCACCATGCGGTGTGCTCGTCGTGCGGCGCGGTGGTGGAGGTGCCGTTCGACGCGCTGGACAGCCTGGCCGGCCGGCTGCGGCGGGAGCACGGCTTCGAGCTCGCGCCGCAGCACTTCGCGCTGTCGGGCCTGTGCCGCGACTGCCGGGCGGGCGACCCCCCGGGCCGGATCAGCCGGCGGGCACGGGGATGACCGCGGCCCCGCCCAGGTAGGGGCGGAGCACGTCGACCACCGCGACGGCGCCGTCGGGCCGCCGGTGGGTCTCGACGTAGGCGGCGACCGTGCGGGGCCACCCCATGGCCGAGCCGTTGACCGTGTGGCAGGTGGCGGTCCGCTTGCCGTCGCCACCCCGCACCCGGATGTTGGCCCGGCGCGCCTGGTAGTCGCTGAACCACGACACCGACGACACCTCCAGCCACTGGTCGACGCCGGGGGCGTAGGCCTCGATGTCCCAGGTGCGGGCGGCCGAGTTGCCGATGTCGCCGGTGCAGAGGTCGACCACCCGGTAGGCGAGGCCGAGGTCGCGCAGCAGCCCCTCGCTGCGGGCCAGCACGTCCTGCTGGCAGGCGATCGCCTGCGCGGCGTCGGCCGCCACGGCCAGCAGCTCGACCTTGTCGAACTCGTGCGCCCGCAGCAGGCCCCGGGTGTCCTTGCCCGCCGAGCCGGCCTCGCGCCGGAAGCACGACGTGTAGGCCATGTAGCGCAGCGGCAGCTCACCGGCGTCGAGGATCTCGCCACGGTGCAGCGACGTGAGCGGCACCTCGGCGGTGGGGATGGTCCACAGGTCGTCGCGCTCGACGTGGTAGGCGTCGTCGGCGAACTTCGGCAGGTGCCCCGTCGAGACCATGGTCTCGGTGAGCACGAGCGTGGGCGGCCGCACCTCGACGTAGGCGTCGGCGTTGCGATCGAGGCTGAGCTGCACCATGGCGCGCAGCAGGCGGGCGCCCCAGCCCCGGTACATCACGAACATCGAACCCGAGATCTTGGCGGCGCGGGCGAAGTCGAACAGCCCGAGCTGGTCGCCGATGTCCCAGTGCGGCACCCGCTGGTGGTCGCCGTAGGCGGCGGGGTCGTAACCCTCGGTGCGCAGCACGACGTTGTCCTGCTCGCCGGCGCCGTCGGGGGCGTCGTCGCTCGGCAGGTTGGGCAGGATCAGCAGCACGGCCCGGATCTCGTCGCCCAGCCGGTCGGCCTCGGCGGCCAGCGCCTTCTCGCGCTCGCCCAGCTCGCGGCTGCGCGCCATCTCGGCCTCGGCCGCGTCGAGGTCGCCCTGGCCGCGCAGGCGGCCCACCTGCTTCGAGATCGTCTTGATCTGCCCGCGCACCTCGTCGCGCTCGCCGGTGAGGCGGCGCTGCTCGGCGTCGAGGGTCGCGATGCGGGCGATCGGCTCGGACGTGCCCGGTCCCCGCCGGTCGAGCGCGGCGCGGACCGCCTCGGGCTCCGAACGGATGCGGCGCAGGTCGAGCATGGCGTACGAGGCTACCGGCGCCGGTGTCGAGGCCCCGCACGGGTTGCCGTCCCCTTCCGGTGACGCATCTGGTTGGGAGCCAACCGATCGCGCGTCACCGGAACGGTGCGGCGCAGAGTCCCCGACCCGGTTCGGACGGGGCGGGCGCCGCCGGTAGCGTCACGGACGCCATGGCCGCCGTCGACGTCGCGTCGCTCACCATCACCTACGGCAGCGTGACGGCGGTGGACGACCTGTCGTTCACCGCGCAGGCCGGGGAGGTCACCTGCGTGCTCGGCCCCAACGGCGCCGGCAAGACGTCGACCGTCGAGGCACTGGAGGGCCTGCGCCCGATCGCCGGGGGACGCCTGTCGGTGGTGGGCCTCGACCCCCGGCGCGACCACCGGGCGCTGACCGAGCGGATCGGCGTGATGCTGCAGGAGGGCGGGATCCACCCGGCGCTGCGGCCGCTGGAGGTGCTGCGGCACGCGGCCGCCCTGTACCCGCAGCCGCTCGACCCCCGGGCCCTGCTCGACCGGCTCGGCCTCGCCGGGCTGGAGCGGCGCAGCAACCGCCAGCTCTCCGGCGGCGAGCAGCGGCGCCTGGCCCTGGCGGTAGCGCTGGTCGGGCGCCCGCAGGTGGCGTTCCTCGACGAGCCGACCGCCGGCGTCGACCCCGCCGGCCGGCACGTGATCCGCCAGGTGGTGGCCGACCTCCGCAACGACGGGGTGACCGTGCTGCTCACCACCCACGACCTCGACGAGGCCGAGCGCATCGCCGACCACGTCGTGATCGTGGACCGGGGCCGGCTGCTGGCGGCCGGCTCCCCCGACGTGCTCACCCGGGGCGCCGGGGCCGGCGACCGGGTGCGGTTCCGCGCCCCGCCCGGCATCGACGTCACCGGGCTGGCGTCCCACCTCGGCACCCCGACCGCCGCCGTGGCGGTGACCGAGACGGCCCCCGGCGACTACGAGGTGGCGGCCGCGGCGACCCCGGCCACCGTCGCCGCCATCACGGCCTGGCTCGCCGAGCACGACCTGCCGCTGGCCGACCTGCGGGCTGGCCGCCAGCGGCTGGAGGACGTGTTCCTGGAGCTGACCCGCGACGCCCGCGCCGAGCGGCCAACCGGGTCGGCGGAACCGCGCCCGGCGCGCGATCACCGACCCGGTTCGGGTGCGGGGCCGGAGGTCGGGGCGTGAGGGCGCTGGCCGCGCAGCTCCGGGTCGAGCTGACGCTCACGTTGCGCAACGGCGAGTCGCTGCTGCTGACCCTCGGCATCCCGGTGGCCGTCCTGGTGTTCTTCTCGCTGGTCGACGTGCTGCCGATCGAGGGCGAGGCCGTCGACTTCCTGGCGCCGGGGACGCTGGCCCTCGCCGTGCTGGCGACGGCGTTCGCCAACCTCGCCATCGCCACCGGGTTCGACCGCTCCTACGGCGTGCTCAAGCGCCTGGGGACCACGCCACTCGGCCGGCCCCGCCTCGTGGCGGCCAAGGCGCTGGCCGTCCTGGCCGTCATCGCCCTGCAGGTGGTCGTGCTGGCCGCCACGGCGGTCGCCCTCGGCTGGCGGCCCGACGTCGAGCCGGTGCCGCTGGTCGCCGCGGTCGTGCTGGCCGTCGTCGCGTTCACGGGGCTGGCGCTCGCGCTGGCCGGGCGGCTCCGGGCCCTGGTGGCCCTGGCCGCGGCCAACGCCGTCTTCGTGGCCCTGCTGCTGCTGTCGGGCATGGTGTTCCCGCTGGACGAGCTGCCGGGCGGGCTCCGCCGGGTGGTCCGGGCGCTCCCGTCGACGGCGCTGGCCGAGGCGGCGCGGGGGGCCCTCAGCGAGGGCGCGTCCGTGCCCGGCCGGGTCTGGCCCGTGTTGGTGGTGTGGGCGGTGACCGGCGTGGCGTTGGCGGTCGCGTTGTTCCGGTGGGAGCCGAGCGACTGACGGGACGCCGTGCCCGGGGCTCGCCCGGGACGGCCGCACCCGGCGGATCTGCCACCCTGTGGCCATGACGCGCTGGGACGCCACCGACATCCCCGACCAGTCCGGCCGCACCGTGGTCGTCACCGGGGCGAACAGCGGGCTGGGCCTCCGCTCGGCCGAGGCGCTCGCCCGCGCCGGCGCCGGCGTCGTCATGGCGTGCCGCAGCGCCGAGCGGGCCGCCCCCGCCCGCGACCGGGTCGCCGCCGGCGCCACCGGGCCGGACCCGACCGTCGTCGCACTCGACCTGGCCGACCTGGCGTCGGTCCGCGCCGCCGCCGCGTCCATCGCCGCCCGGGCCGGCCACGTCGACGTGCTGATGAACAACGCCGGGATCATGGCCGTGCCCCGGGCCGCCACCGCCGACGGCTTCGAGCTGCAGTTCGGCACCAACCACCTCGGCCACTTCGCGCTGACCGGCCTCCTGCTGCCGGCCCTGCTGGCGGCCCCCGCGCCGCGGGTGGTGACCACGTCCTCCAGCGCCCACCGCGCCGGGCGCGCCGCCTGGGACGACGCCCGGTTCGACCGGCGGCGCTACCGCCGCTGGGCCGCCTACGGCCGGTCGAAGCTCGCCAACCTCCAGTTCACGGGCGAGCTCGCCCGGCGCGCCGCGGCCGCGGGCACCGCGCTCACCGCCGTCGCCGCGCACCCCGGCTACGCCCGCACCCACCTCGGCGCCGGCTGGCACGGCGCAGAACGCGCCGGCGCCGGGCCGCTCCAACGCCTCCGGGCCGCGGCGATGGTGATCGGCGACCGGGTGCTGGCCCAGTCCGACGCTGCGGGCGCCCTGCCGCAGCTCTACGCCGCCACCATGGACGACGTGGCGGCCGGCGACTACTTCGGCCCCGGCGGTCCGTTCGAGATGCGCGGGGTGCCGACGCGGGTCACCATGTCGGCCGCAGCCCGCGACACCGAGTCCGCCGCCCGGCTCTGGGCTCTGTCCGAGGAGTTGACCGGCGTGACCTACGACTGGCCGCAGGTGCCGGCCGCCGGGCGCCGCTAGTCGCGGCCAAGAGTGTGCGCGGAGAGGTCACGCCGGCGCGTGTCACCGTGCTGCGTTGCCGGTCGGCCGAGCTGTGGAGCTGGTGCTTCCATGCCAAATCGCCACGCGTAGGCCGTGGCGAGCGCCCTATCCGCTCGGCCTCTAGTCGCCCTCCGCCGGGCCGGCCCTCGGTCCGGCGACGGGCCCGGGCACCGCGGGAGCGGCCACCGGCGGGTGCTCGTCGAACGCCCGTTCGACGTCGGCCCAGGTCAGGTCGTGCACCGGGCCGGCCTGGTCGGCCGCGCTGTCGGTGTCGCTGAACTTCGCCGCCCATTGGAAGAACCGGAGCGTGATGACCACCCACAGGAAGCTGCCGCCGACGAGCTTCATGATCGCCCCGGCCGCCTGCTGGTCGGAGGTGACCGAGATGCCGAACATCCGCTGGGGGATGTCGTAGGCGTCGTAGATCGACCCGTCGGCGAAGGTCAGCCAGGCGGCCGGCACGGTCGGGATGATCGAGGTGACGAACAGGTAGAGCATCTGCGCCGGGTACGAGATCCGCAGCTCGGGCAGCGGGCCGCACACCGGCATCCACAGCAGGAACGCCGTCGACACGATCGCCGTGTGCAGCAGGTAGTGCACCGTGGCGTTGCCCACCGACGTGTTGACGACCCCGGGGGCGTGGGTGAAGAGCTGCAACCCGTTGAACAGCAGCGCCGCCGGGACCGGGCGCGCCAGCCAGAAGAAGACCCGCTTCACCCGTCCCCGCCCGAGCACCAGGCGGGCGAGCCACTCCGGCGTCGCCAGGAGCATCACCGGCGGCAGGACGAACGTCAGCAGCATGTGCTGGGTCATGTGCACCGAGAAGAGGTACTCCTCGGCGATGTCGTGCATCGGCCAGTCCGACGCCAGCCACAGCACGAGCACGCCCAGCACCAGCCAGGCGATCTGCTGCCTCGTGGCGACCGGGCGGCCCGGCGGCACGACCTTCGGCCCCACCACCCGCAGGGCGTAGAAGGCCAGCACGGTGACACCCCCCACCAGCACCCAGACCTCCGGGTGCGGCTGCCACCGCCAGAAGTCGGTTCCGGCGGCGAGGAGTCTCATCGTGGCATCACGTCCCGTAACCAGAGTCCCAGAACTGCATCGAGGTGAGGACGCCGACGTAGACCGCGATCGCGAGCAGGAGGCCGAACACGAACACCCGCCGGAACAGCGGGTTGTCGTACTTCAGGTGCATGAAGTAGGCGCACACCACGCCGAACTTGATGACCATCAGCGGGATCAGGCCCGCCACGAGGAACGCCGTGCTCGCGTTCTCGATGAAGTACGTCCCGACCTCCAGCGCGGTGAGCACCCCCAGGAGCGCGAACACCTTGATGTAGACCAGGTCGCTCGGGTGCTCGTGCTGGTGCGCCTCGTGGTGCGCTTCGAGCGGGGTCTCCTTGTGCGGCTGCTCGGTGCCGACGGTCATCGCTCGCTCCCCCCGGTCACGGGATCAGGTACACGATCGTGAAGATGAGGATCCACACGATGTCGACGAAGTGCCAGTACAGGCCGAAGATCTCCACCGTCTCGGCCCGGTCGACGTCCAGCCTGCCGCGGGCCGACATCACCGCCAGCGAGAGCAGGAAGATGATGCCCACGCTCACGTGGACGCCGTGGAAGCCGGTGAGCGTGTAGAAGGCCGAGCCGAAGATGTTGGTGGTGTAGCCCAGGCCTTCCTTCACGAAGGTCGTGAACTCGTAGACCTGGCCGGCGATGAACACCCCGCCCAGCAGGGCGGTCGTCACGAGGAACGTGCGGCACCGCCGCAGGTCGCCCCGGTGGATCGCACCCACGGCCAGCGCCATGGTCAGCGAGCTGAACAGCAGCACGAAGCTCGACACCGACGTGAACGGGATGTCGAACACGTCGGAGGGGCCGGGGCCGGCCACGCTGCGGTGGCGCAGCAGCAGGTAGGTCGAGATGAGGGCGCCGAAC
>DASSGC010000426.1:0-2307 GCA_035693765.1 Acidimicrobiales bacterium | reverse complement strand
GCGGCTCCGCCCCGCAGGTGGCGGCCGTCGAGCCCCCGCACCCGGGCCAGGTCGCCCCGGCTGCGCGGCGGGCGCTCGGCGATGGCCACCACCGCCAGGTCGGGCAGCACATGGCGCACCGGGCGGTCGACCTGGCGGGCCCGGCGCTCGCGCCAGGCGGCCACCGACTGGGCCACGCCCCGGGCCCGCCCCTTGAGCCGGCGGGCCTCCTTGATCCGCCACCACGCCACGTCGGGGTCGAACGGCTCGCCGTGCCGCCGGCGCAGCTCGTCGCACTCGGCCAGCGCCCACCCGGTCCGGCCCCGGCCGTCGAGCTCGGCCCGCAGGTGGTCCCACAGGTCGTCGAGGTAGGCGACGTCGGCGGCGGCGTAGGTCAGCGCCTCGTCGCTCAGCGGGCGGCGCAGCCAGTCGGTCAGGCGGTCGGCCTTCGGCAGGTTGATGCCCAGCCGCCGCTGGAGCAGCACGCCGAGCCCCGGCGACCCGAGACCCACGAACCCGGCCGCCACCTGGGTGTCGACCAGCGTGCGGGGGCCGACGCCGCAGGCCCGCTCGAGGATCTCCAGGTCCTGGCTGGCCGCGTGCATGATGCAGGCCGCCGGGCTGTCGAGCAGGGCGGCGAGCGGCGTCACGTCGACCTGCAGGGGGTCGACGACGACGATGTCGTCGCCGGCGGCGAGCTGCAGCAGGGCGAGCTGGGCGAAGTAGGTGCGCTCGCGGTGGAACTCGGTGTCGAGCGCGAACGTGTCCGCCGACGCCGCCGCCTCGACGAAGGCATCGAAGCTCCGCTGGTCCGCGATCCAGCGGTAGCCGGGTGGGCCGGACGCGGCCGTTACGGCTCCAGCCCTGTCGCCACTGCTTGACCGGCCTCGACCCAGGCGCTCGTGCCTCCGGCGACGTTCACGGCGTCGATGCCCTGTGAACGGTAGAACTCCGCCGCCCGGCGGCTGCGGCCGCCCATGGCGCAGATGACGTAGACCGTGCCCTCGGCGGGTACGTCGCCGAGGCGATCGGGAACGGCGCCGAGCGGCACCAGCGTCGCCCCCGGGACGTGCGCGGTGGTGTACTCGTCGGGTTCGCGCACGTCGATCACGGGGGCACCCGCGGCCCGGACCTGGGCCAGCTCCGTGACGTCGATCTCGGGGACATCCATGGTCCGGAGGCTAGCGGCCGCCCACCGGGCGCCGACCAACGCGGTCCCGGCCCGCGCGCGGACCGTCGTCGAACCGTCATGTCCGCGCAAGACGGCGCGCGTCACGTCCGGCCCGTTCCGGTGACGCATCTGGTTGACTCCCCACCAGATCGGTCACCGGAACGCAGCGCGCGGCCGGTCTCAGCCCGTCCGGCCGGGCAGGTCGGCGGGCGTGTCGGCGTCGGCCACGGCGCGGGCGTCGACAGCCGTCTCGGTCACCCGCAGCGCGGCGCGGGCGACGGCGGCGTGGACGGCGCGCTCGCCGACGGCGAACGCGTCCACCAGCGGCGGCCCGCACGAGCGCCGCCACGCGGCGTGCACCCACTGGCGCCGCCCGCCGACCACCGGCACGGCCACGTCGGCGCGGGCGTCGGCGGCCAGCGCGGCGACGGTGGCCGCCAGGGCGTCGGGCGACGGCGCGGTGAGGTCGCAGGCGGCCACCAGCACGACCGGCGCCGACGCCGTCCGGAGGGCGGTGACGATCCCGGTGAGGGGCCCGGAGCCGGGTGCCTCGTCCGGCACCGTGGCCAGCCCGAGGGCGCCGAGCGCCGCGGCGTCGCCGCCCACGGCCACGACCCGCTCGGCACCGGCCGCCGCCAGGGCGTCGGCCACCCGCAGGGCCAGCGCTCGCCCGTCGAGGGCGATGAGCGCCTTGTCGCGGCCCATGCGCCGGCTGGCGCCACCGCACAGGACCGCCCCGTCGAAGGCGAGCGGCCGGCCCATCGCCCGCTCAGCCCACCCCGCCGTAGCGGGCGGTCACGCCCCGCCCGGCACCGCCGGCGGCGACGGCGTCGGCCAGGTCGGCCAGGAACTCGCCGGCGACCGCGCCGTGCGACGGCGACACGATGGCGTGGAGGCCGCCCTGCTGGCGGTCGAGGAACCAGCCCCGGTCGTCCATCACGTCGCCGACGGCACCGATGTCGACCGGCGGTCCGCCGGCGGCGCCATCCGCCGCGATCTCCATCACCGCCGGGATCGGGTCGCCGGTGACCGTCAGCCCGTCGATGGCCTCGACGCCCGCCCGCAGCCGCCGGGCCGCGTCCCGCACCTGGCCGGCGAGGCGGAGGTAGCCGTCGAGGCCCAGGTGGGTGATCGTGGCCCAGGCAGCGGCGATGGGG
>DASSGC010000425.1:0-5968 GCA_035693765.1 Acidimicrobiales bacterium | reverse complement strand
GTGTGCCACTGCCTCCGGGTGGCACGCCGTCCGACCCGGGGGGAGCGGGTCCCCTCCCTCCCCCCGGTCAGCCGCCCCACGGCCCGCCGCCCGCGGCTCCGGCCCGCCCCACTCCCCCGGGGCGTGGCCGGCGCGGGCTGGCCGTGCTGGCGGCCGCCGGCCTGGTGGCGGCGTCCGCCACCGGGGGTGCCCTGCTCGCGCTGGCGCTCGACGACGACCCGGCGCCGAGCGTGGCGACCAGCCTCGACGCCCGGCCTACCAGCGGCGGGGGCGAGGACGCGCCCGACGAGCCGCTGTCGCAGGCCGCCGCCGCCGTGCTGCCGAGCGTGGTCTCGATCAGCTTCGAGTCGTCCGAGGCCGCCGGCAGCGGTTCGGGCATCGTCATCAGCGCCGACGGTCAGATCCTCACCAACAACCACGTGGTGGCCGCCGCCGACGGCGCCGACCTGACCGTGACCCTGTCCGACGGCACCACCGCCGACGCCTCGATCGTGGGCCGCGACCCCGCCACCGACCTGGCCGTGATCAAGGCCGAGGACGTCAGCGGGCTCACCCCGGCGACGTTCGGCAGCAGCGCCGACCTGCACGTGGGTGACACCGTCCTGGCCATCGGCAGCCCGCTCGGACTCGACGGATCGGTCAGCGCCGGCATCGTCAGCGCCCTCGACCGGGCCATCACCCTGCAGGGCGGGTCACAGCCGCAGCCGCCGTTCGGCGGGGGTGGCGAGCGGTCGCGCGCCGGGCAGACCGCCGTCATCGACGCCATCCAGACCGACGCCGCGATCAACCCCGGCAACTCGGGCGGCGCGCTGATCAACGCCAAGGGCGAGGTCGTCGGCATCAACACGGCCATCGCCTCCCTGGCCCAGGGCACCACCTCCGAGGGCGGGAACATCGGCGTCGGCTTCGCCATCCCGATCGACTCGGCCCGCGACATCGCCGCGCAACTGGTCGAGGACGGCTCGGTCAGCCACGCCTACCTCGGCGTGTCGATCGTCGACCCCGCGGACGGCACGCGGGGCGCCCTGGTCGGCGAGGTGCAGGACGGCCAGCCGGCGGCCGCGGCCGGCCTCGCCCGGGGTGACGTGATCACCAAGGTGGGCGACACCGAGGTGGCCGACGCCGCCGGCCTCACCGCCGCCATCCGCTCCCATGAACCGGGTGACACGGTGACGGTGGAGTACACCCGGGACGGCGAGTCCCACACGGTGGACGTGACCCTGGCCGAGCTGCCCGCGGACTGAGCTGACCGCACGGTCGGCGTCTCCCGGTCGCGCCTCCCGCGGCCGGGAGACGGCCGCGCCCGACCCTTTCTTGGCGCGGCCCGCGACGATCAGATGGCGTCGTCGCCCCGCTCGCCGGTGCGGATGCGGAGCACCTCGTCGAGGGCGACGCTCCACATCTTCCCGTCGCCGATCTTGCCCGTGCGGGCGGCCGCCGCGATCACGGACATCACCTTCTCCACGTCCTCGTCGGCGACCACGGCCTCGACCTTGACCTTGGGCACGAAGTCGATGGTGTACTCGGCGCCGCGGAAGGTCTCGGTCTTGCCGTTCTGCCGGCCGTAGCCCTGGACCTCGCTGATGGTGAGGCCCGCCACCCCCACACCCCGCACGGCCTCGCGGACGTCGTCGAGGCGGTGGGGCTTGATGATCGCGGTGACGAGGCAGGCCATCGGCGCCAGGCTACGGAGCGGCCGGGACCGCGGTCACGAGGCCGCACGTTATCTCTCGTGGTCCGGTCTCTGACCGTTGTCTGACACGGCCGGCCGGCGGGGCCGACCCCGTCACGTGGGGGGCTCGGGCGCGGTGGAGAAGCCCAGTCCCATGTGGGCCGTGTCGTTGTAGCGCCGGAGGATCCAGCGATCGGCCGTCACCACCAGGTGGGAGATGGCCGCGTTGTCCGAGCCGGTGAAGGCGAACCCCCGGGCGCCGGTCGCCTGGACCAGGATCTGCCCGATCACGCCCCCGTGCGACACGACCACCACGGTCTCGTCGGGGTGGGCGGCGGCGATCCGGGTGATGGCGCCCTGCACGCGGGTGGCGAACTCGTCGGCCGGCTCCGCGCCGGGGATGACGTCCCAGCGCTGCTCGGTGAACATCCGCAGCGCGACCGGGTGGCCCTCGGCCACGTGCTTGCGGAAGCTGCCCTCCCACTCGCCCAGGAACACCTCGCGGATGTCGGGCTCGACCCGAGGCTCGATGCCCAGCTTGGCGGCCAGCGGGGCCGCCGTCTGGGCGGTGCGCCGGAGGGTGCTGACGTAGATCGCCCCGATGTCCTCGCGCTGCAGGCGGTCGGCCACCTGCTGCGCCTGGAGGTGCCCGTTGGGATCGAGCGCGGGGTCGCCGTGGCCGCCGACCAGGGGGAACAGCCGGTCCTCGCGGGCGGGCTCGGACTCGCCGTGGCGGACGAGCAACAGCTCGCAGGCGCCGGGCGGGCGGGTGAAGCGGTGCTGGCGGTACTCGCGGACCTCGGTCACCTGCTCAAACTATTGGGCACGGTGCCGCCGGGCCGAACAGGATGTCGGCATGCAGCACCTCGCCTCCGACACACGGCCGGACGAGATCCGATGAGCGCCCCGTCGCCCGGCGGGACCGACGAGACCTGCCCCGCCTGCGGGTTCGTGTGGTCCGCCGTGGCCGCCCCCGAGATCGGCGAGCGGACCGTGGCGGGCGTCGCGGCCATCGCCGCGCGCCTGCGTGACGGCGACGCCGCCGCCGTGACGGCCCGGCCGTCGCCCGAGCGGTGGTCGGCCCTGGAGTACGGCTGCCACGTCCGCGACGTCCTCTACATGCTCCGCGACCGGACGGTGATCGGTCTCGTGGAGGACACGCCGTCGTTCGCCCCGATGTACCGCGACCACCGGGTCGACCTGGGCCTCTACGCGGCGGACGAGCCTGCGGTGGTGGCCGACGAGCTGCGCCTGGCCGCCGCCCTGTTCGCCCGGACGTTCGCCGCGCTGGACGACGACCAGCTCGCCCGGCCCTGCACCTACGCCTGGCCGACGTCCCACGTCCGGTCGCTGCTGTGGATGGCGCAGCAGGCCGTGCACGAGGTCGAGCACCACCGCGCCGACGTCGAGGAGAACCTGGCTTAGAAGGCCGAGCGGAGAGGGAGCTCGCCCCGGCCTACGCGTGGGGATTTGGCATGGAAGCACCAGCTCCACAGCTCGGCCGACCGGAAACGCAGTCCTCAGGGGTGTGACCGTCGGGTTGGTCCGGCGCGAACGGCCATTCCTCGAACGCCGCGCACCGACCCTCGCCGTCGAACCGGAGGACCCACAGATCGCGCCAGCGGCTGGTCACGGGGTCGCCGTAGCCGACCGCCAGCCGCACCACCGCGGTGGCACCGTCCACGGCGACGACCTCGCTCGCCAGGCTGAACACCTCGTCCGGACCGGTCCGCTCGGCCTCCCAGAGCGCGGCGATGGCGTCGAGGCCGACCACGGGCTCGGCCCACGGCGACACGAGGTAGGTGGCGTCGGGGGCGAACAGGGCGGCGAGCGCAGCGGTCCCCGGCGTGCGCCAGGCCTGCTCGTAACCGGACACCCACGCGTCGACCGTGGCGCGCTCCATGCCGGCATGGTGGCACGCCGGGCGCCCGGCCGCCCGCAGCCCTCACCAGTCGTCGGCCGTGGTGAGCCAGGCGAGGGGCTGCTCGGGGCGGACCCGCTCGCCGGGGTGGGCCAGCAGGCCGAGAAGGCGTCCGGTGAAGGGGCTGTCGACGATCTGCTTGTCGCCGCAGTGCACCACGAAGCCGATCTGGTCACCGGCGGCGACGACTCCCGGCTCGTCGGGCGACACCTCGGTGAAGGTGGGGAAGAACACGCCGGCGACGGGTGCCACGACGAGCCGTTCCACCAGGTGGACGGACTCGGCCGACCAGTGCCCGGCCACGCGGTCGGCGGCGGCGTCGTCGGAATCCCGGTGCGATCCCCGGCGGCGTGATCGCGCGAAGTCAGCAGATTTCGGCGGCATCAGGTCAGCAGCTAGCGCGCAAATCGACGCCTAAGTCAACAATGCTGGCGCGGGAGCCCGGATTAGGCAACAATGTCGGCGGGCCGTCATTGGGGAGCCAGGGGGAACACCGTGTCCGTCGATCTTTCGCGCACCCGCGAGCAGGACCTCATCTGGGTCGAGACGCCGTTCGGCGTGCCGATGGCCCGAGTCGTGGTGGCCGCCGCCCGCGCCGGGGCGTACGGCATCCTCGACCTCGGCCGGGACGCGGGCCTGGCCGCCGAGGCCCTCGCCGAGATCACCCGCCGGACCGACGCGCCGTTCGGCGTGCGCGTGCCCGACGGCTGCCGGCTGGGACCCGGCGACCTGCCGGCGGCCGTCGACACGATCGTGGTCGCGGACCACGCGGCGCTGCCCCGGTGGCGAGGTGCCGCACCGGGCGGCGACGTGACCGACCGCCGCCGCGTCGTGGCCGAGGTCCGCTCGGCCGGCGACGCCCGGGCCGCGCTCGCCGCCGGGGTCGACGGGCTGGTGGCCCGGGGGGCCGAGAGCGGGGGGCGGGTAGGCACCACCGGCGCCTACGTGCTCGGGCAGCAGGTCCGGGCCCTGACCGACCTGCCGCTGTGGATCCAGGGCGGCATCGGCCGCCACACCGCCGCCGCGGCGGTGGCCGGCGGCGCCACCGGCGTCGTCGTCGACGCCCAGGTCGCCCTGCTCCGCGAGGCGACCCTGCCCCGCCCGGTGCGGGCGGCCATCGCCGCCATGGACGGCAGCGAGACCCGCGTCGTCGGGGGGCACCGGATCTACACCCGCCCCGACCTGTGGGTCGCCGGCCTCGACGACCGCACCACGCCCGACGAGATCACCGCCCGCGTCGGCGCCGCGTCGCTGAGCGACCAGGCCCTGCCGGCCGGCCAGGACGCCGCCTTCGCCGCCCGCTTCGCGACCCGCTACGGCACGGTCGGCGGCATGGTCGCCGGGCTGCGCGGGGCCGTGGCCGACCACCTGGCCGCCGCCCGCGCCACCGAGCCGCTGGCACCCGGCCACGGCGTGGCCACCACCACGGGCACCCGGTACCCCGTCGTGCAGGGCCCGATGACCCGGGTGTCGGATCGGTCCGCGTTCGCCGCAGCCGTCGCCGAGGGCGGCGGGCTGCCGTTCCTGGCCCTCGCCCTGCTGCGGGGCGAGAGCGAGGTCCGCCCGCTGCTGGAGGAGACCGCCGAGCTGCTGGGCGACCGCCCGTGGGGCGTGGGCGTGCTCGGCTTCGTGCCCAAGGAGCTGCGGGACGAGCAGCTCGCCGTCATCCGCGACGTCCGCCCGCCCCTGGCCCTCATCGCCGGCGGGCGGCCGTCCCAGGCCGCCGGGCTCGAGGAGGTCGGCATCACCACCTTCCTCCACGTGCCGGCGCCGGGGCTGCTGGAGCGCTTCCTCAAGGACGGCGCCCGCCGGTTCGTCTTCGAGGGCTTCGAGTGCGGCGGTCACGTCGGGCCCCGGTCGAGCTTCGCCCTGTGGGAGTCGCAGCTCGACGTCATCGCCGCCTGGGCCGCGGCGGGCGGGAAGGTCGACGAGCTCGACCTGCTGTTCGCGGGCGGCATCCACGACGCCACGTCCGCCGCCATGGTGGCGGCGCTCACGGGCGAGCTGGCCGCCGCCGGGGCCCGCGTCGGCGTGCTCATGGGCACCGCCTACCTGTTCACCGTGGAGGCCGTCGCGAGCGGCGCCATCCAGCCCGCGTTCCAGGACGAGGCGGTGCGCTGCGAGGCGACCGTCCTCCTCGAGACCGCGCCCGGCCACGCCACCCGCGCGGCCGAGACCGGCTTCGTCCACGCCTTCCGCGCCGAGCGCGCCCGCCTCGAGGCCGCCGGCACCGATCCGCGCGAGATGTGGGAGCAGCTCGAGCAGCTCAACCTCGGCCGCCTGCGCATCGCCGCCAAGGGTCTGGTGCGCGAGGCAGATCGGCTGATTGCCGTCGACGAGGATACCCAGCGCCGCGAGGGCATGGTCATGCTCGG
>DASSGC010000424.1:0-3729 GCA_035693765.1 Acidimicrobiales bacterium | reverse complement strand
AGCCGTCGAGGCGGCGGACAAGGCGGCCCGCGCCGCCACCCGGGCCGCCCGCGCCGCCGCGGACGAGGCCCGTCTGGCCGACGACGAGGCGGGCACCGCCGAGCGCCACGCGGACGCCGCCCGGCGGCGGGCCGCCGCGGCCCGCGCCGCCGCCGACGCCGCCCGGGCGCGCGCCGACGACCTGGCCCGCGAGGCGGAGGCGGCCGCCGCCCGGCTGGACGCCGCCCGGGCCGCCCGCCGGGCCCTCGACCACGGCGAGCCGGGCGGCCCCGGCGACCCCGCGCCCGGCTGAGCGCCCCGCGGCTTGGAGAAGGCGGACAGGTCCCGTCGCTGCCGGTCACCGTGCTGCATCGCCGGTCGCCCGAGCTGTCGAGCCGGTGCTCCCGCCCCAAATCGCCACGCGTAGGCCCTGGCGAGCACCCGATCCGCTCGGTCTTGATCAGTTCAGCGACGGGTGGGCGGGGAAGTGCGCCAGCATCGACACCTTGCCGCCCTGGCGCCGGAGCACCGAACGCCACATCACGTCGGGGTCGGGCGCGAACACGTCGGCGGAATCGGCCGTCACCACCAGCCAGGCCCCCTCGGCCAGCTCGCGCTCCAGCTGCCCGCCGCCCCAGCCGGAGTAGCCAGCGAAGAAGCGGATGCCGTCGAGGCCGCCCGCCAGCTCGTCCGGCTCGAGGTGGAGGTCGACGGTGCCGACGTCGCCCAGCACCCGTGACCAGCCGGGCACGGCCGACCCGCCCGGGCGGCGCCGGCCGAGGGCGAGGACGCCGTTCTGCTCCACCGGACCGCCCATGTACAGCACCGGCGGCGCCGCGGCCAGGCCGGCCCAGTCGCCGAGCACGGCCCCGACCTCCAGCTCGGTCGGCCGGTTGAGCACCACGCCCAGCGCGCCGTCGTCGGTGTGCTCGATCATGAGCACCACCGTCCGGTCGAAGTTGGGGTCACCGAGCATCGGCTCGGCGATCAGCAACCGGCCCGCCGTGGTGTCACCGTCGTCCCTGTCGCTCGCGCTCACCGCGCCAAGCATGCCGCGATCCGAGCCGTCGGCGCACCACGCGGCGCCCACGCCGGGAGATGCGCTGGTGGCGGTCACCGCTTGACACACTGGCAGCGTGACCGACTCCCCCGTGCTCGCGGACGGCACCTACGACGCCCTGGTCGTCGACACGGCACCGGCGCCCGACGGCTCGGTCGCCGTCGACCTCACGATCGTCGCCGGCCCGGCCAAGGGCGAGGTGGTGACCCTGCGAGCGGCGGGACTGCGCGGCGATCCCCTCGACCTGCTCGGCGTCCCCGCCACCATCACGGTGTCCGGCGGTGCCCCGTCGGTCCGTTTCGACGGCTGACCGGCGTTCCGGTGACGCGGACGGTGGGGAGCCGACCGGGCGCGTCACCGGAAGCCGGTGTCGTCGGGCGCCCCGGCCAGCGCGGCCCGCAGCCGGGCCGCGACCGCCGCCGCCTCGGCGTCGTCGGCGTACTTCGTCCTCGGCCAGAAGAACCCCCGCAGCCCGTCCTTGCGGTTGCGGGGCACGACGTGGGTGTGCAGGTGCGGGACGCTCTGGCTCACCCGGTTGTTGACCGCCACGAACGACCCCGCCGCCCCCATGCCCGCCGCGGACTCCATGACGGCGGCCAGCCGCTGGGCCCGGGCGAAGTAGGGGCCGAGGAGCGGGACGGGCAGATCGGCCAGCGTCTCGTGGTGGTCGCGGGGCACGAGCAGCGTGTGGCCGGGGAACAGCGGCCGGACGTCGAGGAAGCCGACGGCCACCTCGTCGTCGAGCACCACGTGGGCGGGCACGCGGCCCGCGACGATCTCGCAGAAGGTGCACGGCCGGGACGGCATGGGCGGTCAGCGTAGGGACGGCGCCGGCGCCCGGGCGACCACCCGGATGGGACCACCCACCGTCGCCACCCTAGGGTGGCCGCCGTGCGCGTCTCCCTGCTCATCACGTGCGTGGTGGACGTGGTCGCGCCCGACGTCGGCGAGGCGTCGGTCCGGCTGCTGCGGGCGGCGGGCTGCGACGTCACGGTGAACCTGGCCCAGACGTGCTGCGGCCAGCCCGGCTGGAACGCCGGGTTCGCCGACGACGCGGCCGCCGTCGCCCGCACCACCCTCGCCGCCCTCGAGGCCGACCTCGACGCCGGGGCCGAGGCGGTGGTCGTGCCGGCCGGGTCGTGCGCCACCATGGTCCGCGTGTTCTGGCCCGAGCTGTTCGAGGTGGTCGGCGACCACGACGCCGCCACCCGGGCCCGCCGGGTCGGCGAGCGGACCCGCGAGCTGTCCGAGCTGCTCGCCGCCCGCGCCGAGCGGCTGCCCCCGCTCCGCCTCCACCGCCCCGTCCGGGTCGCCCTCCACGAGAGCTGCCACATGCTGCGTGAGCTGCGCATCGACGAGGCCCCCCGGCAGCTCGTCGCGGCCGTGGAGGGGTGCGACGCCGTCCCGTGGGCCGGCTCCGACCGCTGCTGCGGGTTCGGCGGCACGTTCAGCGTCAAGCTCCCCGAGACCTCGGTGGCCATGGCCGACCAGAAGCTGCGCGACCTCGACGCCGGCGCCGCCGACGCCGACCTGCTGGTCGGGTGCGACACGTCGTGCCTGATGCACCTCCAGGCACGGGCGGACGTGACGGGCCCTCCCATCCACATCCGGCACCTGGCCGAGGTGCTGGCCGCCGCCCTCCCCGAGCCCCCCGCGCCGGGGCGGGGCCCGGCGCCGCGGGAGCGCCGCGGGTGAGCGGCCGCCACCTGCTGGCGGGCACCACCCTCCGCGACCGCACGGCCGAGGCCGTGGCCGACCGGCGGCTGCACACCAACGTCGCCCGCGCCGTCGACCGCTTCGCCAGCCACCGGGCCACCGGCCTGGCCGAGCTGGAGAGCGAGCTGGGAGGCGCCGACGGCCTGCGGTCCGCCGCCCGCGCCGCCAAGCAGCAGGTGCTCGCCGACCTGCCCAACCTGCTGGAGCGGTTCGCCGACCAGGTGCTGGCCCGCGGCGGGTACGTCTGCTGGGCCCCCCGGGCCGAGGACGCTCGCCGCTACATCGTCGACGTCGTCGGCCGCCACGGCGCGACGCGCGTGGCGAAGTCGAAGTCGATGGCCACCGAGGAGATCGACCTCAACCCGGCCCTGGAGGCCGCGGGCGCCGAGGTGACCGAGACCGACCTGGGTGAGTGGATCATCCAGCTCGCGGGCGAGACCCCGAGCCACATCATCGCCCCCGCCCTGCACAGGGACCGCCACCAGATCAAGGACCTGTTCGTCGGCTCGGTCGCCGCCCCGGCCTCGCTCGACACCGAGCCGGCGGCGCTGGTGGGGTTCGCGCGCCAGCGGCTCCGCGAGGTGTTCCTGGCCGCCGAGGTGGGCATCACCGGGGCCAACGTCGCCGTCGCCGAGACCGGGTCGATCGTGCTGGTCACCAACGAGGGCAACGGCCGGCTGGTCACCGCCCTGCCCCGGGTCCACATCGCCGTGCTCGGCATGGAGCGGCTCGCCGCCGACTGGGCCCAGGCCGACCTGCTGCTCGCGCTGCTGGCCCGCTCGGCGACCGGCCAGCGGCTGTCGTCCTACACCAGCGTCGTCACGGGTCCCCGCGGGCGCGACGAGCTCGGTGGGGGCGGTGTCGAGCGTTGCCGGGGCCGCCACCGTGTCGACGAACAGGTCCTTGATCTGGTGGCGGTCCTTGTGGAGGGCCGGGGCGATGATGTGGCTGGGCGTCTCGTGGGCGAGCTGGAT
>DASSGC010000423.1:0-9998 GCA_035693765.1 Acidimicrobiales bacterium | reverse complement strand
CGCGAGGGGAGGCTCATGCACGCAGCGTGCACAAGGGTGGCTACCAGGTCGATGACCGGCGCCGTCTAGAAGGCTCCGGAGCCGTGTGCGCAGGTTCGAATCCTGCCGAGGGCGCTGCTGTAGACGGGCCGCGGACTGGGTGAACGCCCTGGTCACCGCCCTGCGTCGTTCTTGCCGTCGTTGACCGCCGTTGCCCCGGATTCGCCCTTCCGCCGTCGTGCGGGCCTGGCTCAGGTGGACATCGTGGCCCCGGTAGCTGGCTGACACGTGTCGGACGCGGGAGCGGCCGGCGAGGCGGACGTCACCCTCGATCGCGCGGCCGCCCGCTGCCTCGAGCTGGGCGCGACCAACGACCTCCCGGTGCGACCCTGACCGGGTGGCACCGCCGCGTCCGCATCGTCGTCGGGAAGCGCGATGATCGCCCATCCCCCGACGAGGAGGCTGGGACGATGGGTGGTTCACGGGCCCGATGAAGGAGACCGCCGACCTCCACTCCGAGCGCGCCGGCGTGCTCATCGACCAGGGCCGCCTGCACGACGCGGCGGGCGAGCTGCGCGCCGGCCTGGCAGTCGAGCCCGAGCAGCCCGCGCTGTTGATCGAGCGGGCCAACTGCCTCGTCGGGCTGGACGAGCTCGACGAGGCGCAGGCGGTGGTCGGGGCCGCCATCCGCGTCGCGCCCGGCGACCCGGCCGCCCACCAGGTGCACTACCAGCTGTTGCAGCAGCGGGCCGACTACGAGGGTGCCGAGCGGGCCATCGTGGCGGCCATCGAGCTCGATCCCGACGACGCCTCGTACCACAGCTCCTACTCGTGGCTGCTGCTCGAGCAGGAGCGCTGGGACGCGGCCCTGGCCGAGGCCGACGCCGCCCTGGCGCTGGACCCCTACGACGAGGACGCCCCGATCGGGCGGGTGTTCGCACTGGTGTCGCTGGGGCGGGGCGACGAGGCGCTGACCGACGCCCGCCGCAAGCTGGCCGGCAACCCCGACGACGCCGGCGCCCACGCCGTCGCCGGCCTGACGAGCATGGCCACCGGCGACCACCAGGCCGCGTTCGAGAGCCTCCGGGAGGCGCAGCGCCTCGACCCGACCAAGGACTGGTTGCGGGACTTCGGCCTGGTCGGCCTCGGGCTCAGCGGCCGGCCGCTGCACGCCGCGCTGATCGCCCTGCTGCTCGATCTGCCGCGGGGCTCGAGACAGGCACGGGAGCCCGGCCTGCGCACCGTGCTGCTCGGACCGCTGGGACTGCTGGGGACGCTGGGCCGGGTGTCGGTGCGGCCGCTCACCACCGCGGTGCTGCGCGCCAGCCGTTACGGCCGCCTGGCCGCCAGCCGCCAGGACACCGCGGCCGCCCGCGTCTTCGGCGGGGTGCTGCTCGCCACCCTGCTGCTGACGCTCGTCGCCGCGCTGGCGAGTGGGGTGATGGCCGCGGCGGCGTTCCTGGCCGTCGGGCTGTTCGGCCTGGCCGTGGCCGGGGTGGCCCTCGATGCCGAGCCCTGGGGCGCCCGCCGCCTCGCCGCCCGGGTGGCGGCCGCCCACGCCGCCGGGCTGGCGCTGTGGGCGCTGGTGGCGGCCGGCGTGCTGGCCGCCTGGGCCGCCCGGTGGTGAGGAGCGGGCCGTGGTAGCCGGGGACGCGTTCGAGGCCCTGTTCGAGGCCGTCCGGGTCTCGCCCGGCAACGTGCCCCTGCGCCGCCACCTGGCCGATGCGTTACTGGCGGCGAACCGGGCGAGCGAGGCCGAGCACGAGTACCGGGCGGCGCTCAAGCTGGCCCCCGACGACGACCGCTGCGCGGTCGGCCTGGCCGACGCGTTCTTCCGCCAGGGCCGTCACCACGAGGGCCTGGCCGTGCTGGAGAGCCGCCCGCCCGCCTCCGCGTCACCTGCCGCCCGGCTGCTGGCCGCCCGCCTGCACCTGGCGACCGGCGCGCTGCCGGAGGCTCGAGCCTGCTATCTCGAGGCGGTGGCGGCGGTGCCCGAGCTGGCCGAGGTCGACCTGTCCGACCGTCTCGGTGTGCGGGCCGAGGCCATGCTCGCCGGCGACGTCGATGCCGACCTCGGCGTCGATCTCGGCGTCGACCTCGACCTGGTCCGATCGGACCTCACCTTCGCCGATGTGGGCGGCATGGACGACGTGAAGGAAGAGGTCCGCATCAAGATCCTCGCCCCGCTCCAGCACCCCGAGCTGTTCTCGGCCTTCGGCAAGGCCGCAGGCGGCGGGATCCTCATGTACGGGCCACCGGGGTGCGGCAAGACGCACCTGGCCCGGGCGACCGCGGGCGAGCTGGGCGGTCCGTTCATCGCCGTCGGCCTGCACGAGATCCTCGACATGTGGATCGGCCAGAGCGAGCGCAACCTGCACGAGGTGTTCGACCGGGCGCGGCGCAACGCGCCCAGCGTGCTGTTCTTCGACGAGGTGGACGCCCTGGGCGCCAGCCGGGCCGACATGCGCGCCAGCGGCGGGCGCCACCTCATCAACCAGTTCCTGAGCGAGCTCGACGGGGTGGAGGGCGACAACGAGTCGGTCCTGGTCCTGGCGGCCACCAACGCCCCGTGGTACGTCGACAGCGCGTTCCGGCGGCCGGGCCGCTTCGACCGGATCCTCTTCGTCCCGCCCCCCGACGCCCCGGCCCGCGCCGCGATCCTGCGCATCCTGTGCGCGGGCAAGCCGGTCGAGGCCGTCGACTACGACCGCCTGGCGGCCCGCACCGACGGCTTCTCCGGCGCCGACCTGGCCGCCGTGGTCGACCGCGCGGTCGAGGCCAAGCTCCGGGCCGCTCTGCGCAGCGACCGCAGCACGGTCCAGCCGCTCACCGCCAAGGACCTGGCCGCCGCGGCCCGTTCCGTCACCCCGTCCACCCGCGAGTGGTTCGCCACGGCCCGCAACTGGGCCACCCACGCCAACGCCGGTGGCGTCTACGACGCCGTGCTGGCCTGGCTCGACCAACGGCGCTGAGGCAGATCTCGTTCGTCTGCCGCCACGGCGGGTAGCTCATCGAGTGGAGGAGAAAGGAGCCCCCATGAGTGAGTTGTGGACGTTCCAGGTCGTGGAGTACGTGACCCCGAGGACCGAGTCGACCGTGCCGCCGGAGCTCGCCGGCTACGCCGTCGAGGCGAGGGAAGGCCATGTCGGCAAGGTGGACGAGGCCACCTACGAGGCCGGGTCCAGCTACCTCGTGGTCGACACCGGCTTCTGGATCTTCGGCAAGAAGCGGATGATCCCCGCCGGCGTGATCGGGCGCATCGACCACGACGAGCGCAAGGTCTACGTCTCCTTGACAGAGGACCAGATCAAGCGGGCCCCGGACTACGAGGAGGCCCGCAGGGAGCAGGAGGCCTATCGCCAGGAGCTGGCCGACTACTACGAGGGCGCCCGCGCTCGGTAGGGCCTCGCAGGGACACGCGACCGGCGCCTCGGCAAGCCCGGGGCGCCGGTTGCCGTCCCTGCGGGCGGCGCCTCCGGCTCCGTCCTCGGCCGAGCACCGAACACCCAGCCTTGAAGCTACGACGGCCGGCGGTGCCCGGCGGCGATCGCCAGGAGGGCGCCGGCGGTGCCGAGAAGGTTCTCGGGCATCGCCATCGAGGGTGACGCACCCGGATGCTTGCGCGCGATCCGCACGCGCAGCACCCCCGGCAGGATGCGAAAGCGAAGCGGGGGCTCGAGCACGACCGCCTCACCGTCGATGCCGGCGGCGATCGGGCGCTCGGCTCTGACCTCGAACTCGGGCGCCGACCACTCGCGCCACGGGCGCTGCGCCAGACGACCGCCCTCGCCGCGCGTCGGCCTGCTGGCGATCGTGATCCCGAGCAGGCCGTCGTCGATCTTCGGTCGGGTGCCTGAGCCGACCGCCCTGCCGAGCCGGTAGCGATTGTTGGAGACGAGGATCGCCGCGCCGGAGGAGTGCTCGCTGCCCCCAGGTCCGGTCCAGCGCAGGTCGAGTCCTTCGCCCTCCGGCCCCAGCACGTCGGGCAGCGTGTCGAGGATCGTTCGAAGCTTCGCCTCGCGGTAGCCCTCGGCCTGGACAGCCTCGGCGTAGAGGCCGAGCGAGACGTTGTTGACGAACACGCGGCCGTTCACCTCGGCGAGGTCAACCGTTCGCTCACCGCCGTCGACGAAGGCGTCGAGCGCCCCGACGACGTCATCGCGATCGACCCCGAGGTCGAGCGCGAAGTGGTTTCGGGTGCCGGACGGGATGCAGGCGTAGGGGAGGCCGTGCCCGGCGGCGATCGCCGCGACGACCGCCTGCGAGCCGTCGCCGCCGGCCATCGCCAACGCGTCGGCGCCCGCGGCGACCGCGTCGCGCACGAGCCGCCCCAGGTCGCTCCCCGGGATCAGCTCGATCGGCACGATCCCGCGGGCCCGCGCCTCGTCGGCCAGCTTGAACTGCTCCGCCTTGCCGCCACCGGACCTCGGGTTGAAGAAGAGGACCGGGCGGACCGGGTCCGCGGCGTCCGGGAGCGCCACGTGGACCGCGAAGGCGGCCCTGGTCGCGGCGACGGTTGCGAAGCCCATCGCTCCGACCAGGACGAGCTCCGCGACCCCACCGTCGAGGATCACGATCAGCACCGACGTGAGGACGAGCGTCGCCGCCAAGCCGAGGCCGAACACCCGCGGGGTGCCCCGGCGGATCAAGCCGTACCACCCTGCGATCGCGGCGCCGACCAGGAGCGCAGCCAGGATCAGACCCCGGGGAAAGCTGGCGATGACCGAGTAGGTGACAGCCGCGAGCGTCAGCGCCGCGAGCACCAGGGCGAGGATCGCCGCCAGCCGCGGGTGCGTCATCTGGTGTGCGATGCACGGGAAGCCTATGCGACGTTGCCGGCCCCCGATCGGGGCGTTGGAGGCTTGGTCCGCCGATCCAGTGCCCACGCCGCGCCGCCGCTCGCCCCGCCGCGTCAGGGGCGGTAGGGCGGGGCCTCGCCCCAGCCCCAACGCGGCACCGGGGCCCGGGGCACCACGTCCGCGCCCGGCTGGGAGTTCTGCAGCGCGATGCGGGTGCCCCACTCCAGGTAGGCGAGCAGCGCCGAGCGGAACTCGGGATCGTCGGGGAGGCCGGCGTCGTCGGCGGCCACCGACATCGTCTCCACGAAGCGGCGCCGCTGCTCGACCGTGATGCCGAGGTCCCGGTGCTTGTCCACCATCGCCCGGTAGCCGCCGTGGTCGGCGGTGTAGCGGGCGGGACCGCCGAACACCTCCTGCCACCACGCCGCGACGTGGTCGCGGTGCCGCCGGGAGACGCCCCCGGGGAACAGCGGCGAGATCAGCTCGTCGCGCTCGATGCGGTCGTAGAAGCAGTCGATCATGCGGCTGAGGGCGGCATCGCCGCCCGCCCACTCGTAGAGCGTCGGGGTGGTCTCCGGGCGATCGGTCATGGACGCGATTGTCCCGCCGGCGGGTGACGAGCGGGGCGCGGTCGCACCGCGGGCCGCGATCTTCCGCACGCGATGCCGGCGCCGGGCCACGAAGCGTCACACCCTTTCCTTATGCTGTCCCCCGACGTGACATCGCATCGGGGGGACGCACATGTGGCGCAGAACGATCGTGGTCACCGTGGTCGCCGGGCTGGTGGCTGTCACCGCGGCGGTCGCCGGACCGGCCGGCACGGCCGCCGCCGAGCCGGCCACCGTCACCATCGCCGGGAGCTTCCAGCAGGAGCTGGGGTGCGCGGCTGACTGGCAGCCCGACTGCGCCGCCACCGGGCTGGCGCTCGACCCCGCCGACGGGGTGTGGAAGGCCAGCTTCCCGTTGCCGGCCGGCACCTGGGAGTACAAGGCCGCGCTCGACGGCACCTGGGACGAGAACTACGGCGCGGGCGCGGTGCGCGACGGGCCGAACATCGTGCTCGCCCTCGCCGAGCCCGCCACGGTCACGTTCCTCTACGACGGCGCGACCCACTGGATCACCGACGACCGGACCTCGGTGATCGCCACGGTGCCCGGCAGCTTCCAGAGCGAGCTGGGCTGCGCCGCCGACTGGGACCCGGCGTGCCTGCGGTCGTGGCTGCAGGACGCGGACGGCGACGGGGTCGGCAGGTTCTCCACCGACACGCTGCCGCCGGGCGACTACGCGGCCAAGGTGGCGATCGGCCGGTCCTGGGACGAGAACTACGGCGCCGGAGGTGTGCCCGGCGGCGCCGACATCCCCTTCACGGTCGGCGGTGCGGGCGACGTCGTCACCTTCAGCTACGACCACGTCAGCCACCTGCTCGAGATCAGCGTGGTCCCGGCCGAGCCGGTCGACGACGCCGCGCTGGTGCGCGAGCCGGTGCGCCACCCCTTCGTCGACGAGGTGCTCTACTTCGCCATGCCCGACCGGTTCGCCGACGGCGACCCGGCCAACAACTGCGGCGACTTCGCGGGCGTCTGCGTGGCCGGCGACACGCAGGAGAACGTGCTCGACCACGGCTACCTGCCGAGCGACAAGGGCTACTACCACGGCGGCGACCTGGCCGGCCTGCGGGACAAGCTGCCCTACCTCGACCGCCTGGGCGTGAGCGCGGTGTGGGTGGGCCCGATCTACGCCAACAAGAGCGTCCAGCCCGACAGCACCAACCTGTACGGCCACTCGTCGGGCTACCACGGCTACTGGATCCGCGACTTCCTGCGGGTCGACCCCCACCTGGGCACCAACGAGGAGTTCGCGCGCCTGGTCGACGCCGCCCACGACCGCGGCATCAAGGTGTTCATGGACATCGTCACCAACCACACGGCCGACGTCATCCAGCTCGAAGGGCACGCCGGCTACCGCAGCAAGGCGGCGTTCCCCTACCTCGACATCGGCGGTCAGCCCTTCGACGACTCGGACTTCGCCTACTCGGGCCAGCCCGACTACGCGTTCCCCGAGGTCGACGCCACCTCGTTCCCCTACCTGCCGGTGGTGCCCCCCGGCGAGGAGAACAGCAAGAACCCGGCCTGGCTGAACGACCCGCTGCTCTACCACAACCGCGGCAACACCAGCTTCTCGGGCGAGAACTCGCTGTACGGCGACTTCTTCGGCCTCGACGACCTGTGGACCGAACGCCGTGAGGTGGTCGAGGGCATGGTCGACATCTACTCCTTCTGGATCGAGGAGTTCGGCGTCGACGGCTTCCGCATCGACACCACCAAGCACGTGAACATGGAGTTCTGGCAGCGCTTCGGGCCGGACATCCTGGCGGCGGCCGAGGCGCGGGGCATCGACGACTTCTTCGCCTTCGGTGAGGTCTTCGACCAGCAGTTCGGCTCGCCCTTCATGAGCGAGTTCTCCACCAGGGGCGACCTGCAGGCGACGATCGACTTCGGGTTCCAGGTCGCGGCGCGCGGCTTCGCCTCCCAGGGTGGGGCCACCGACGGCCTGCGCGACTTCTTCGCCACCGACGACTGGTACACCGACGCCGACAGCAACGCCTACGCCATGCCGACGTTCCTCGGCAACCACGACATGGGGCGCGTGGGCTACTTCCTGCAGCGGGTCGACCAACCCGGCGCGGACGACGCCGAGCTGCTGGCCCGCTCGCAGCTCGCCCACGCCCTCATGTTCTTCGCCCGCGGCCAGCCGGTCGTCTACTACGGCGACGAGCAGGGCTTCACCGGCGACGGGGGCGACAAGGACGCCCGCGAGGACATGTTCGCCAACGAGGTCCCCGTCTACGAGGACAACGACCTCATCGGCACCGACGAGACCACCTCGGACGACAACTTCGACCGCGACCACCCGCTGTACCGGACGATCGCCCAGTACGCCGCCCTGCACGGGCGCCATCCGGCGCTGCGGTCCGGCGCCCAGATCCACCGCTACAGCAGCGACGGCCCCGGGGTCTACGCGTTCTCCCGCATCGACCGCGACGAGCGCATCGAGTACGTGGTCGCGCTCAACAACAGCGAGGCGCCGTCCTCGGTCGACGTGCCGACCTACTCGCCCGAGGGCGCGACCTACCGCCGGGTGTCGCCGCCACCGGCGTCGGGTGCGCCCCCGGCACGGACCGTCCGCACCGGCGCGGGTGGCGCCCTGCCGGTCACGGTGCCCGCCCTCGGGATGGTCATCTACAAGGCCAGGGAGCCCGTGCCGGCGAGCGACGCGGCGCCCGGCATCGAGATCACCAGCCTGCAGCACGGCGACACCGCGGTGCTCGGCACCAACACCTGGGACGGCCACGACGTGCTCGATCGCGTCGAGGTCGCCGCCGCGCTCGACACCGACACGCTCGCCGAGGTGACCTTCGCCGTGCGGGTGGGCGACGGCGACTACGTCCCCATCGGCACCGACGACAACCCGCCGTACCGGGTGTTCTGGGACGCCAGCCGGCTCCGCGACCAGCCCGGCGCCCGCGTGTCGTTCCGTGCCGTCGTGAACGACCTGTCCGGCCACCTCGCCGCCGACCAGGTGGTGGGGGTGGGCGTCGAGGTGGCCGAGCCCACGCCGCCGTCGACGCCCTACGCGGTCATCCACTACGCCCGGCCGGACGGCGACTACGGCGACCACACCACGGGGAGCTCGGCCGACTTCTGGGGCCTGCACCTGTGGGGGGACGCCATCGCGCCGGGGGAGGCCACCGACTGGACCGCGCCCAAGCCGTTCCTCGGCGAGGACGGGTACGGCCGGTTCGCGTTCGTGGCGCTGGCGAACGACACCGCGCCGGTGAACTTCATCGTCCATCGCGGCGACACCAAGGACCCCGACAACAGCCCTGACCGCAGCTTCGACCCCGCCACCACGCCGGAGATCTGGCTGCGGCAGGGCGACGCCACCATCTACACGTCGCAGGCCGAGGCGCAGGGGCATGCCCTCGTCCACTACGGCTGCGGCGCCGACTGCGCCGGGGTGACCCTCGACGCCTCGGACGCCTCGGGGCCGGTGGTGACGGGCGCGGTGCCCGACTCGGTCGACGACTACGGGGCGGTGTTCCGGGTGGCGCCGTCCGACCTGTCGGCGCCGTTGACCGTGACCGTCCGGGATGACGGCGTCGCCGACATCGACGCGCTGGCGTTCACCCCCACCGACACGGCGGCGGCGTGGTTCCGACCCGGGGAGCAGGTCGTCCACCCGTCCCGGGCGGCCGCCGAGGACGTCGCCGTCATCCACTACCGGCGACCCGCCGGCGACTACGGCGACGCCACCAGCCCCGACTTCAACGACTTCTGGGGCCTGCACGTGTGGACCGGGGCTGCCGCCGAGACGGTGTGGACCGATCCCCTGCGCCCGGTGGGCCAGGACGTGTTCGGCGTCACCTTCCGGGTGCCGCTGGCAGACGGCGCCGAGCAGCTCGCCTACATCCTCCACCGGGGCGACACCAAGGATCCCGGTCCCGACCAGTTCCTCGTGTTCGGCACCGACGGCCACGAGGTCTGGCAGCTCGAGGGCGCCGATCCGGCGCAGCCCTACGTGGCGCCGGTCCGCGGCCCGTAGGGCCGCCGCCGGTCAAAGGCGCGACCAGGTCCGGGTCGACCACCTCCTCCACCGCGGTGGCGGACGTCTCGCCCTCGCCGCCGCACACCTCGACGGAGACGTCGACCGCGGGGGTCGCCGTCGGTGGGAATACCCCTAGGGGTATGACTGTTGATGCTCGTGATCCCCGAATCTTCAGGAGTCCGCCCCGATGTCCACCGTCGATCTCACCGAAGCCACCTTCCGCTCCACCGTCACCGGCGACGGCATCGTGCTCGTCGACTGGTGGGCGTCGTGGTGCGGTCCCTGCCGCATGTTCGCCCCCGTCTTCGCGGACGCCGCCGGCCGTCACGACGACATCACCTTCGCTAAGGTCGACACCGAGGCCGAGCTGTCCCTGGCCGGCGCCGCCGGGATCATGTCGATCCCCACGCTGATGGTCTTCCGTGACGGCGTCCTCGTGTTCTCCCAGCCGGGCGCCCTGCCCGCCGCCACCCTCGACGACCTCATCGGCCAGGTCCGGGCGCTCGACATGGAGGCCGTCCGCAAGGAGATCGCCGAGCACGCCGCCGCCGGTCACCCGGCCTGACCTCCCGCCGCCCGGCCGGTCGGCGGTGACGGCCGCCGCCCGGCGCCGCC
>DASSGC010000422.1:0-2920 GCA_035693765.1 Acidimicrobiales bacterium | reverse complement strand
CGCGTACGCCCTGCTGGCCCGGGAGCGCGGCTATGCCACCCGCGTGGTGGTCGGCTACCTGCTGCCGCCGCCCGATGCCGGCGGCGGCTTCACCGTCACCGAAGCGCAGGCCCACGCCTGGCCGGAGGTCGCCCTGGAGGGTCTGGGATGGGTGGCGGTCGAGCCGACCGACCTCAGCCGCATCGGCCAGACCGACGCCGAGGCGGACGACGTGCCCGAGGTCCCGCCCGACGCCCCGGGCGAAGAGGGCGAGCAGATCGACGCGACGGAGCCCCGCGTCGTGGTCGACGAGTCCGGCGAGCCGACCGGCGGCGGCGCGCGGGTGGTCCGCAGGGGCCTCGCGGTCGGCGGCATCGCCCTGGTGGCGGGCGTGCTGTCGCTCCCGCTCGTGGCGGCGTTGGTCAAGGCCGGGCGCCGCCGGCGGCGACGGACGGCCCCGAGCACCGCGGCCCAGGTCGTCGGTGCCTGGCAGGAGACGGTCGACCGTCTCACCGGGCAGGGCGTCCAGGTGGACGCGGCCCACACGCCGCCCGAGGTCGTGGCCGGGGTCGCCGCCCGCTTCGACGGCGCGCTGGGCTCGCTGCACCCCCTGGCGGCCCTGGTGTCCCTCGCGATCTACGGCCCGGACGAGCCGCCGGGCGAGGCTGCGGCGCGGGCGTGGGCGCTGGAACGCTCGGCCCGCGGCGAGCTGGCCGCGGTCACGGGCCGGCCGCGCCAGGCCCTGGCGTGGGTCGACCCTCGCCCGCTCCTCCCGACCGGCCGCCGCTGATCCGGCGCCGGTGCCGGCGGCCGGGGCCCGCGCCGTCCTGTCCCGTGCGGTCCCCGAGCGGGCCCGCCCGGACCGGCCTCCGTCCAGGCGCGTGCCGTGTGAGATCGTCGCCGCCGGCGGCCGGGGCCGCTCCCGCGTCGTGAGGACGATGTCGCCCACGGCCCGCCACGGCTCGCAGCCGTGGAGGGTGGGGTACACGGCGGGTATCCCCGCGTGACGGGTGCCCGCCGGGACGCCGCCCTGCACCCGGTGCCTCGAACCCGTCCGGGCGGGCGGCCTGGGGGCCGGTCTTCCCCGCGGGGCGGGTGCCCGCAGGGACGCCCCGCCGTGCCTCGGCGCCTTCGAACCCGGTCCGGGCGGGCGGCGTGGGCACGTAGTCTCCGGGCCGTGGCCGTCCCGTCCTCCGCTCCGGTGCTCCCGGTGCCACGCATCGACCTTCGCTGGGCGCTGCCCGGGCACGTCGTCGACCTCGCCACCCGGGCCCTCGTGGTCGGGGTCGTGCCGGCGCCCCGCTTCGGGCGCGAGGGCGAGGTCATCGCCACGGCCACCGCGCTGGCCGCCGCGGGGGCCGACCTGGTCGACGTGTCGCTGCCGCCCCGGCTCATCGGACCGGTCGCCGCGCTGGCGGCGCGCGGCGACGGGCCCCCGGTGGTGGTGCGGGTCGGGTCGCCGGACGAGGCCGGGGCCGCCCGCCGCGCCGGCGCGCAGGCGATCATCGCGCCCGCCGGCCTGGTCGCCGAGATCGCCCGGGGCGACGGCGGTGCGCCGGCCGGGCCGACCGCCTGCCTCGTGACCGACGTCGCCCGGCCGGCGACCGCGGGCGCCGCAACGGAGGCGCTGGCGCTGCCGCTGGCGGTGGACGTCAGTGCCTGGTCGGGGGGCGAGGCGCTCGCCCGCGAGACCCTGGCCATCGCCGGCGGCTGCCGGCTCGTCGTCACGTCCGACCCGCGTCGCACGCGCCGCGTGGTCGAGGTCATGGCAGCCCTGCTCGACGCCCGCCGGTCCGGCGCCGGCGGCGAGCCGGAGGTCGCGGATGAGCGCGCCCCGGACTGACGCCCCCGTCCACCTGGTGCGGGGCGACGACGAGGTGCTCCTGCGCGACGCCGTCCACGAGCTGGTGCACGCGCTGCTCGGCGACCTCGATGCCGGGCTCGCTGTCGAGGAGGTGGGGCCCGACCGGTTCAAGCCCGCCGACAGCTCGGACGTCTCGATCGTCCCGCTCGTCGACGCTGCCCAGACGCCGCCGTTCCTGACCGACCGCCGGGTCGTGGTGGGCCGCGGTGTCGAGCTGTTCACCCGGGCCGAGCAGGTCGCGCCCCTCGTCGCCTACCTGGCCGACCCGCTCCCGACCACGTCGCTGGTCCTGGTGTGGAGCGGCGGCCGGGTGCCCAAGTCGCTGGTGGACGCCGTGAAGTCGTCCGGCGGCGAGCAGATCGACACCAGCCCGGGCCGGAAGGTGGCGGCATGGGTCGAGGAGCAGGTCGCCGGGTCGGGGCTGCGGCTCGACCGGGCGGCCACCGACCGCCTCGTCGCCTGGCTGGGCGACGACCCGCAGCGCCTGGTCGGCGTCCTGGCGACCCTGGTCGGCAGCCACGCACCCGGCACCCGGCTGGGCGCCGCCGACATCGAGCCCTATCTCGGGGAGGCGGGCGGCGTCCCGCCGTGGGAGCTCACCGACGCCCTCGACCGGGGCGACATCGCGGGCGCGCTCGGCAAGCTGCACCGCATGACCGTCGGCGGGGGCCGCCACGCCCTGCAGGTCATGGCCACGCTCCATGCGCACTACGCCCGCATGCTGATGCTCGACGGCGCCGCCGTGACCGGCGAGAAGGACGCGGCCCAGTTGCTGGGGATGAAGGGCTCGACGTTCCCGGCCCGCAAGGCGCTGAGCCAGGCCCGCAGGCTCGGGCACGGCAAGGTGGTGCAGGCCGTCGACCTGCTCGCCGGGGCCGACATCGACCTGCGGGGCGGAAAGGCCTGGCCCGACGGGCTGGTGCTGGAGGTGCTGGTCGCCCGGCTGGCCCGGTTGGCGCGCTGACGCACGATCGTGGTGGCCGCCGTGCGCGGGGCCTCCGGCGGCCGCACGATCCTGGTGGCCGCGGTGCGCGGGGCCGGGCCTCCGGCGGCCGCACGATCCTGGTGGCCGCGGTG
>DASSGC010000421.1:0-6990 GCA_035693765.1 Acidimicrobiales bacterium | reverse complement strand
TCAACAACGCCATGGCCTCGCTGAGCGACTGGCTGTTCTCCGGCAAGCTCGTCCAGTTCCCCGAGCTGACCCTGGCCTTCAGCGAGGGCCAGATCGGGTGGATCCCCTACATCCTCGAGCGGGCCGACACGGTGTGGCAGGAGCACCGGGCCTGGGCCGGCACCCAGGACCTCGTGCCCGAGCCGCCCTCGACCTACTACTACCGGCAGGTCTACGGCTGCTTCTTCCGCGACCGCCACGGCATCGAGTCCATCGACGTCGTCGGCCCCGACAACGTCACCTTCGAGACCGACTACCCCCACACCGACTCGACCTGGCCCGACACGCTGAAGGTGGCCGAGGAGCTGATGGCGGGCGTCCCCCAGGACGTGGTCGACAAGATCATGCGCACCAACGCGGCCCGGATGCTCGGCCTCGACCTGGCCTGAGCCCGGCACCCGCCCGGCGCCCACCCGTCCTGGTGGCCGTCAGGGCCCGGTGCCCCGGATGCCGATCGGGTTGACCGCCGGGATGTGGGGCACCGCCAGGGCGGCCAGCGGCGCCAGGGCGGCCAGTGCGGCCTCGACCGCGTCGTCGCCCGTTCCCGGCGGCAGGCTCAGCGCGTCGGTGGCGTCCTCGATGGCGGCGCGGGCCTCGCAGCCCGCGTCGGTGAGCCGCCGGTCCTGCCCGAGCCAGCCCCGCTCGGCGAGGCCGCCGTAGGCGGCGGCGACCGCGGCGGCGTCCCACCCCCGGTCGTCGGCGGCGATGCGCTCGGCCGCCTCGGCGTCGCCGCGCCACAGCAGCGCCAGCAGCAACGCCTCGCACCCCGACAGGCCGGCGGTCGCCAGCGCGTGGACGTGGCCGTCGCCGCGGAGCTCGCGCAGCACGGTCACGCCGTGCCACAGCGCGAGCCACGGATCGTCGGGCCAGGGCCGGCCGGCGTGCGCCGCGAACAGCGGGCGACCGGCGGGGTCGGCCTCGGCCACCATCGCCCGGACACGCTCGCCGGCGGCGAGCCAGGCGCCCGCGGGCGGGGCCGCCGCACCGCCCAGCCCCGCGAGCACCTCGCGCACCGCCGACCGCCGGGCCGCGTCCCACGCGGCGCCGTCGGCCGGCGCCGGCAGGTGCTCGGCCACCATGGGCCGGGCGAACACGTAGAGCACGGCGGTCGCCAGCCACGGGTCGCCCGTCTGCAGCGGCGCCAGCCGGGTGCCGAAGTAGCCGGCCCAGAAGCCCGGCGCCCCGGCCGCCCGCACCGCCCGGCGCACGCCCCGGTCGAAGTACACGAGCGCATGGATGGGCTCCGCCGCCTGCCACAGCGCCTGCCGCGCCCCGGTCGCCATGGGCGCAGTCTCGCCGATCGGGCGCGCCCGGCGGGAGTTGGGCCCGCCGGGGCCACGTGGCGATCGCCCGGCGCGGTCGGGCGACGAGATCTGACGGTCCGTCAGCCTACTCGGTACGGTTCCCGGGTGGACCTGACGACCTTCCGCCGCGAGCAGGGTGACCGCTCGGTTCCCGGCGGCGGCGTGACCTGCCGGCGCCGCGCGCCCCGGGTGCGCTGAGGCGTGGTGCTCGCCGCCACGGTCAGGGAGGCCGCCCGCCGCTTCGGCGCCCTGCCCGCCCTCGTCGACCCCGACGGGTCGGTCACCACGTACGCGCTGCTCGACCGCCGATCCGACGCCGTCGCCGCGGCGCTGGCCGCCCGCGGGGTCGGCGCCGGCGACCGCGTGGTGCTGCGCCTGCCGTCCGACAGCGGCTACGTCGTCGCCTACGCGGCCGCGGCCAAGCTCGGGGCCGTCACCGCGGGCGTCAACCCCCGACTCGCCCGGCCCGAGCAGGACGCGCTCGTCGCGCTGGCCGAACCCGCCGTGGTGCTGGCCGACGCGGCCGAGGTGGCGGCACTGGCCGCCGACGGCCGGGCGCTCGTCGACCGCGGCGGCCCGCCGCCCGCGCTGCCCGCCGACCCCGACCGGCCGGTCGCCATCGTCTTCACCTCCGGCACCACCGGGCTGCCCAAGGGCGCCGTGTTCTGCGAGCGCCAGCTCGAGGCCGTCGCCGTGGCCGACACCGGCGGCGGGTGGGCGGCGGGCGCCGGGGCGGCCATGCTGGCCTCCACCCAGTTCGCCCACGTCGGCTTCACCACCAAGCTCCCGTGGTACCTGCGGATGGCCACCCGCACCCACATCCTGGGCCGCTGGCGGGCGGACGACGCGCTCCGCACGATCGCCGAGCAGCGGATGCCGTCCATCGGCGGGGTGGCACCCCAGCTCGCCCTCATGGTCCGCTCGCCCGAGGCCGCACGGCACGACTGGGATCACGTGACGACCGTCGTGGTGGGCGGGGCCGCCTCGCCCCCGGCGCTGGTGGCCGCCGTCCGCGCCCGGTTCGGGGCGGCCTACTCGATCCGCTACTCGTCCACGGAGTCGGGCGGCTGCGGCACCGGCACCGCCTTCGACGCCGACGACGACGAGGCCCTCCACAGCGTCGGCCGCCCCCGGGCCGGGGTGGAGGTGACGGTGCGGACGCCCGATGGCGGGGCCGAGGTGCCGCCCGGCGAGGTGGGCGAGCTGTGGCTGCGCTCCGCCACCACCATGGCCGGCTACTGGCGCGACCCCGAGGCCACCGCCGCCACGCTGGTCGCGGGCGGCTGGCTGCGCACCGGCGACCTGGCCCGCCTCGACGACCGGGGGCTGGTGCGGCTGGCCGGGCGGGCCAAGGAGATGTTCATCCGGGGCGGCTACAACGTGTACCCGGCCGAGGTCGAGGCCGCCCTCGCCGCCCACCCTGCGGTGGCCGAGGCGGCGGTCGTGCCGCGGCCCGACCCGGTGATGGGCGAGATCGGCGTGGCCGTCGTCGTGCCCCGCGACCCGGCCGCGCCGCCGGCGCTCGACGAGGTGCGGGCGTTCCTCGCCGGGAGGCTGGCCGCCTGGAAGCTGCCCGAGGCGCTGCGCGTGGTCGAGGCGCTGCCACTGACGCCGATGCAGAAGGTCGACCGCCGCGCCCTCGCCCGGCGCGAGGGTGAACGTCAGGGCACGCCGGGCCCGGGGGCGTGACCCGACCGGCTCACGACGATGCCGCCGGCGGCGCGTCGGCCGCCCGGGCGAGGACCCGGTGCGCCTCGTGCAGCTGCTCGCGGGGCAGGACGGCGAGCCACTCGACCTGTTCCAGGGCCGCCCTCTCGTGGGGCGTGAGGCGGCGGGTCGCGTAGGCCGCCCCGAGCGTGAGCATGCGCCGGGCGGACGGCGGGAGACCGACCCGCCGGAACTCGGCCCGGAGGTTCGGCCACCAGTCGACCACGGCGTCGAACGCGACGTCGTCGAGCTCCGCGAGCTTGTCGAGCGCGCCGACACGGCGCACCGCCCTGCCGGCGAGCCACTCGACGAGCGCCGCCAGCACGCCGAGGACGACGAGGATGACGCCGACGGCGGTGTCGAACGTGGTCCGCTCGAAGTACCAGCCCTCCGATCGGCTCGGCTGGAATCCCACCAGGAAGGGCACCGCGAGCGCCAGCAGGGCGTACTTGGTGAGGAAGACGGTCTGCATCCAGCCCAGGACGAAGCGCCCGGCGATGTACCGCACGAGCAGCGCGGCCTGCGGAAGGGTGGGCCGGACGTCGACGGCCGGCTCGGGCGGGTCGGTCGCGTCGCGGGGTCCACCGCCGGCGGGACGCTCGGCGTCGCGGGCCGCCTTCCGCAGGCGCCGGCCGCCCTTGCCGGCCGACCAGGCGACCTTCCCCAGCCGCCGCACAACCGCCACCAACCCACCTCCGCCTCGGCTGGCGCCCGATGCTAACGGTCGTCCGGGGCCGCGCGACATCGCCGGAGCGGCCGGGCCCCGTCCGTCATGATGGTGCGGCGGGCCGGCCGAGGAGGACGACCATTGGGGACCTGTGAGCGCCTGATGCGGGTCGACGCGCCCGCCGACCTGGTGTGGGGGTGGATGTCCGACCCCCGCAACATCTTCTCCGTCAACATGCTGCACGCCGAGGTCGTGACCGACGAGACGTCGCTGCGGCCGGGGGCCCTCATCACCATCGACCACGACTTCTTCGGCTTCTACCAGCAGCGCCGCCAGGCGAAGATCCGCGAGGTCCGCCCCTACTTCCTGGCCTTCGGCGAGTTCAAGGTGCCCGACGAGCCGGGGCGTGACGCCTTCCCGCACCAGCAGTCGTTCCAGGTCGTCCCCGTCGACGACAGGTCGTGCATCGTCGTGAACCGCATCAGCGGCCGGTACGTCTTCCCCGGCTCGGGCGTGCTCGGCGAGCGGCTGTTCCGTCGCTACATGCCGACCCTGCTCGACGACGACAACCAGATGATCGCCGTGGGCTGCGGCGCGATGGCGCCCGCCAACGTGCGCCGCCCCGCCGGCCTGCTGCTGTGGCCGTTGATGGCGTTCGGCGCCCGCTACGTCAAGAGGTCGACGCGCCGCGACCTCCTGGAGCAGATGGCAGCGCGGCGCACCGCGACCCACGACGCCGCCTGAGCCCTCGCCCTAGCTCGCGCTCGGCCATGGGTTAGTGTCCACGAGGTGCAGCCACGCAGCGACGACCGGCGCGACAACGCGCGCGAACAGCCGGGCGACCGCGCGTGACCGCGACGACGGCGGGACGCGCGGCGCCGACCCGATCGCGCCGGGCGGAGATCCTCGAAGCCGCGGCCGAGCTGTTCGCGGCGTCGGGGTACCGCGGCACCAGCATCGCCGCCGTCGCCGACCGTGTCGGCATGACCGACGCCGGCGTCCTCCACCACTTCAAGACCAAGGAGGCGCTGCTGCTCGGCGTGCTCCAGGAGTACGGCCGCTCGGTCGAGGCCGAGATCGAGAACGCCGGGGCCCGGGGCATCGACCTGCTGCGCATGGTGCGCCACTGGGCCGCAGGCATGGAGCGACGGCCCGAGATCTCGTCGCTCCTGATCACCCTCACCGCCGAGCACCTCACCGGCGACGCCCCCGCCCGGCGCGCCCTGCAGGCCGCCTACCGCCGCGGGTTCGACCGCTACGTCGCCGCCTTCGCCACCGCCGCCGCCGCCGGCGATCTCCGGGCCGACCTCGACCCGGTGCACGAGGCGTCCGCGCTGATCGCCCACCTCGACGGCATCCGCCTGCAGTGGTTCCTGGCCGACCGCAGCTTCTCGATGGCCGACTCCGTGCGGCGCTACGTGGACGACACCCTCGAGCGCCTCGCCCCGACCGGAGGGACACCCACCCGATGACCGACACGCTCACCGCCGACCCGGGCGGGCTGTTCCACCGCGCCGGCCTCTGGGCCGACATGGACCGGTGGCACGCGCGGCTCGCCGAGATCCGCCGCACCCAGCCGGTGCTGCGCGTCGACGACCCCGGCTACGCGCCGTTCTGGGTGCTGAGCCGCCACGCCGACGTCCTGGCCGTCAGCCGCGACAGCGACCGCTGGCGCAACACGCCCCGGGTGGTGCTCGGCCCCGACGACGACTGGCAGCGCATGGTCGAGAGCGGGATGCCCGTCCCGGCCTCGCTCGTGCACCTCGACGGCGCCAAGCACCGGGCCCACCGCGCCGTGACCAACGACTGGTTCAAGCCGGCCGAGGTGCGCCACCGCCAGCCCCGCATCGATGAGCTGGCCGACCTGTTCGTGCAGCGCCTGCGCGACCTCGGCGGCCGCTGCGACTTCGCCAAGGACATCGCCCAGCCGTACACGCTGCGGGTGATCATGGACATCTACGGGGTCCCCGAGCAGGACGAGCCCCTGATGATGGACCTCACCCAGGGCATCTTCGGGGCAGCCGACCCCGAGTTCCTGGGCGACGCCGGCGACCCCGGCCAGCGGGTCATCACCGCGGTCATGCAGTTCGTGCAGTACTTCAACGACCTGACCACCGAGCGCCAGGCCTGCCCTGCCGACGACCTGGCGACCGTCATCGCCAACGGCCGGGTCGACGGGGCCCCGATGGGCGACATCGAGCGGCTCTGGTACTACATCATCGTCGCCACGGCCGGCCACGACACCACGTCGTTCGCCCTGGCCGGCGGCATGGAGCAGCTCGCCCGCGACCCGGCGCAGCTGTTCGGCCTGGCGGGCGACGACGACGCCGTCGTCAACGCCGCCGACGAGATCATCCGCTGGACCTCGCCGGTCCGGCACTTCATGCGCCACGCCACCGAACCGGTCACGGTCGGCGGCGTCGAGATCCCCGAGGGGGGCCAGGTGCTCCTCAGCTACCCGTCGGCCAACCGGGACGAGGCCGTGTTCCGGGATGCGATGACCTTCGACGTGCGGCGCCCCGACGCCGACAGGCACCTCGGCTTCGGGATGGGCGCCCACTTCTGCCTCGGCGCCCAGTTCGCCCGCCGGGAGCTGCGCGCCATGCTCCACCGCCTCAGCCGGGAGCTGACGCACCTCGAGCTGGCGGGCGAGCCGGAGTGGGCGCTGAGCCACTTCGTCAGCGGGGTCAAGCACCTGCCGATCGCGTACGCCATGCGCTGACCCGGCGGTGTGGAATGGGTCGGTGACCGAGTACGCCGATGTCCCCGCCGAGATCGTCGCCCGGCTGCGGGCGGTGTGCCTCGGCCTGCCGGAGACCGCCGAGCAGCAGGCGTGGGCCGGGACCCGGTGGCGGGTCCGCACCCGGACGTTCGCCCACGTGCTCACCGTCGACGGCGAGGGCGGCCCCGCCACGGTGATGACGTTCCGGGCATCGGGGCCCGAGCTCGACGCCCTGCGGGCCGCCGGCCACCCGTTCTTCCGCCCCGGCTGGGGCCACGACGTCGTCGGGATGGTCCTCGACACGGGCACCGACTGGGACGAGGTGACCGAGCTCGTCACCGAGAGCTACTGCATCCTGGCCCCGAAGAAGCTCGTCTCGCGGGTGGACCGCCCACCCGCCGGCGAGCCGGGCGGCTAGGCGGCCGAGCGGATAGGGCGCTCGCCACGGCCTACGCGTGGGAATTTGGCGTGGAAGCACCAGCTTCACAGCTCGGCCGACCGGCAACGCAGCACGGTGACACGCGCCGGCGTGACCTATCCGCTCGAGTCCT
>DASSGC010000420.1:0-2789 GCA_035693765.1 Acidimicrobiales bacterium | reverse complement strand
GGCCCGCTCGTCGCCGCCCAACCCGGCCAGCTCGGCGACGATGGCCGCCACCTCGTCGCGGGCGCGCCGCAGCGGACCGAGGTCGACGTCGCCGAAGCGGTCCAGGGCCTCGCGCTGGGCGGCCGGGTGGAGCAGCGACTGGTGGGCGTGCTGGCCGTGCAGGTCGACGAGCGCGGCACCCAGCTCGGCGAGCTCCGACGCGGTCGCGAGCCGGCCGTCGATGTAGGCGCGGCTCCGTCCCGAGCGCGGGATGGCACGGGCCACCACGACCTCGTCACCCACGTCGTCACCCACCTCGTCACCCACCTCGCCGTCGCCGTCGCCGGCCCGCGGCCCGGACGGCGGCCGGAGGAACCGGCCCTCCACCCAGGCCTCCTCGGCCCCGGTGCGGACCAGCATCGGATCGGCCCGACCGCCCACCAGCAGCTCGATGGCGTCGACCACCATCGTCTTGCCGGCGCCGGTCTCGCCGGTCACCGCCGTCATGCCGGCGCCGAGCGTGAGCCGCAGCTCCGCGATCACGCCCAGGTCGCGCACCGCCAGCTCTAGCAGCATCGCCCGCTCTCCTCCCGGGCTCGTGGGTGCCGGCTCACCGGTCGCTCAACCCGAACTTCGTCTTCAGGATCAGCAGGAAGTCGCGGGGCCCGAAGGTCGCGAACCGGGCCGACAACCCGGCCCCGGTGCACGTCACCGCGTCGCCCCGCCGCAGCGTGCCCAGGTTGTGGCCATCGACGGAGAGCGTCGCCCACCGGTCGCCAGCCACCTCGATGCGGACGCGCGCCTCCGGCGCGAGCACGAGCGAGCGATCGAACAGCATGTGCGGTGAGACAGGGGTCATCAACAGGCAGCGATGGGTCGGCTCGACGATCGGTCCCCGGGCCGAGAAGGCGTAGGCCGTCGACCCCGTGGGGGTGGCGACGATCAGGCCGTCCGCAGCGTAGGGGGTGAAGGTCTCTCCGTCGATGCTCACCCCGAGCCGCACGGTGTGCCCCATCGGCGTCTTCTCCAGCACGGCCTCGTTGAGGGCCAGGAAGGAGCGCCCGTCCGCCACGGTCCGGCGCACGGCGGCGGGGTCGAAGCCCTCGGCGTCGACCGTGACCTGCAGCAGCATCCGCTCCTCGATGTCGTACGACCCCGCCAGGAACCGCTTCAACGCCATGCGCAGCCCGGCAGGCTCGACCTCGCTCAGGTACCCGAGCTGGCCGACGTTCACGCCGATGACCGGCACGCCCTCGGTCGCCACCAGGTCGACGGTGCGCAGCATCGTGCCGTCGCCCCCGAGGCTCACCGCCACGTCGAGCCCGCGGGCGAACGTGTCCTCGCGGCACCCCGCCTCGACCAGGCCGGCGATGCCGGCGTCGCGCAACGGCAGCCGCACCTCGTGGCCGCGATCGGTCAGCCAGCCGGCGGCGTCGCGCGCCAGCTCGGCGGCCTGCTCGCGCTCGTGGTGCAGGATCATCCCGATCGCGGCCATGGGCTGCCTCAGGCGGGTGGACGCGGCACGGCGTCCACGACGGCGGCGAGATCGACGGCGGTGGGCGGTTCGGCCGGGGCGGCCCGGGCGTGGAGGAGGAACTCCACGTTGCCGTCCGCGCCGGTGATCGGAGAGGCCATCGCCCCCATGATGGCGGCTCCGTACCCCCTGAGCGCGACCACCACCTCGTCCAGCACCCTCCGCCAGACCGCGGGGTCGCGGATCACCCCCCGCCCGCGGGCGGCGTCGGCCCGCCCCGCCTCGAACTGCGGCTTGACCAGCAGCACCAGGTCGGCGGCCGGAGCGGCCAGGTCGAGCAGGTGTGGCAGCACGGTCCGCAGCGAGATGAACGACAGGTCGGCGACCACCAGGGGGAACGGGTCGCCCAGGTCGCCCGGGCCGAGGTTCCGCACGTTCACCCGCTCGTGGCTCTCGACCCGGGGGTCGGCCCGGAGGCGCTCGTGCAGCTGGCCGTAGCCCACGTCGACGGCCACGACCTCGGCGGCGCCCCGCTGGAGCAGGCAGTCGGTGAAACCGCCGGTCGACGCCCCGGCGTCGAGGGCGCGCCGGCCGGTCGGGTCGACCCCGAAGCGGTCGAGGGCGGCGGCCAGCTTCTCGCCGCCGCGAGAGACGTACCGCGGGGCGTCGCCCGCCACGAGCACGGCCTCGGGGGGCGCGACGAGGCGCGCCGGCTTGAGCGCGGGTGCGCCGTCGACGGTCACGCGCCCGGCGGCCACGGCGGCGCGGGCCTGCTGGCGGCTCGCGGCCAGTCCCCGGCGCACGAGCTCGGCGTCGAGGCGCCGGCGGACGGGAGGCGTGACGCGCCCCGCTCAGCCGGCCGGAGGTGTGGGCCGGCCCGCCGCCGGCCCGGCCGCGCCGGCCTTCTTCGCGGTCGTCTTCTTCGCCGCGCCGGCCTTCCTCGCCGGCGCCTTCTTGGCGGTCGCCTTCCCGGCGGCGCCGGCCTTCTTGGCCGCGCCGGCCTTCTTGGCCGTCGCCTTCTTCGCCGCCGGCGCCTTCTTGGCCGCGCCGGCCTTCTTCGCGGTCGCCTTCTTCGCCGCGCCGGCCTTCCTCGCCTTCCGGGCGCGGCCGGCGCCGACCGTCTCGGCCAACCGGTCGGGCAGGACCTGCCGCACGGCCGCGGTGGCGGCATCGGCGACCTGCTGGACCAGCCGGTCGAGGTCCGCGCGCGTGGCCAGGTCGAGGTGCGCGAGCTGGGTGCTGATCTCGGTGCGGACGGCCTCGATGAGCCGCTCGCTGTTCCGGCGGCCCCGTTCGACGAGCTCGTCGATTCCCGCCTGTGCCTGCTCGGCCTGCA
>DASSGC010000419.1:0-10161 GCA_035693765.1 Acidimicrobiales bacterium | reverse complement strand
TTCACGGCCGAACCGACCACCACGCTGCCGCCGTGCAGCACCGAGCGCCACGTGGTGGCGTTCGACTACTTCGGCACCGTGAGCGTCGCCGACGAGGAGCTGGGTGCCTGGCTCGAGGACACCACCAACCCACCCGACGCCCGGCCCGGCGTCGCCGGCGTGGCGGCCGCCTACCGGGCCCGCGGCTACGAGCTCCTCTACATCACCACCGCACCGGAGGAGATCAAGGTGGGCGAGACGCCCATCCGCGACGCCATCACCGGTTGGCTCACCGAGCAGGGGTTCCCGCTCGACGCGGGCACCAGCCTGTGGGTGTGGGACGGGAACTTCACCCCCATGGAGGGCGTGACGGCCGAGCTCGACCGGCTGGTCGGCGAGGGCGCCACCATCGACGCCGCCTACACCGACAACGAGGACAAGGCGTTCGCCTTCAAGACCTCGGTGCCGTCGGAGCGGGTCTTCACCCTCGGGACCGGCGCCGCCACCACGGGAACGACCCCGATCCCGGGCGACGACATGACCGCCCACGTGGCCACGGTCGAGCAGCTCGCCCCGGTCTGCCAGAGCGGGTGAACGGCCGGGCGGCCGGGCCGCCCGCCACGACGCACGCGTCGGGATCGCGGCGTGGACGCTCCGGCTCGAACGCTCGCCCGGCCGCCGCCGCAGCCCGGTGACCGGCGGCGATCCGACCCGTCCGTGCCGGTCTCCGGTGCGGAGTTCGGCACGGTGGGTACGGCAGGTAGCATCGGGATCCTGACCGGCGCACCGGTCAGGGCGCCCGGTCCCCCCGGGCGGCTGGGACATCGCTGGGGAGCACGATGCGAGAGCGCTGGACGAGACGCGACTTCCTGACCCGGACGGGGGTGACCGCCGGCGCACTCACCGTCGGGATCGCGGCCTGCTCGTCGGGGAGCGACGACCCTCCCGAGGGCGCCGGCGGCCAGCCCGAGGGGGCGCCGGGCAGGATGTCCCCCGACGGGGTCATCGCCGAGGACGACGTCCCCACGCAGGCGGCGATCTTCGCCTGGATCAGCGAGGTGTTCGGCCAGGGCGTGCGCCGGCCGGGCTACCCGGCGGACGAGTGGGCCGAGGGCTGGATCGCCGACCGGTTCCGCGACATCGGGCTCGAGGACGTGCGGCTCGAACCGGTCACCTGCACCCGGTGGGAGCCGCTGTCGGCGTCGCTCGACGTCACGGCCGGCGGCGAGACGCGCAGCCTCGACTGCTTCCCCGTGCCGTTCGCGACACCCGTGTCGGGGCTCGAGGTCGAGGTGGTCGCCTTCGACCAGGCCCAGCCCGGCGCCGTCGCCGGCAAGGCGTCGCTGTGCGACGTGCCGCTGATCCGCATCCCCGCCGACCTGCTGGCCTCCTCCGGGTCGGCGCCCGACGACCTGACCGGCCGCATCGTCGACCCGGACGGCACGCTCACCGGCGCCGAGCACGTCGTGCCGTTCGGCGCAGGGTTCCAGGACGTGCTGGAACCGTCGATCGAGGCGGGCGCGGCGTTTTTCATCGGATCGCTCACCGGCTACCCGGGCAACTCCTACAAGTACTTCGTCCCCTACGACGGCATCGGCCGGCCGATCCCCGGCGTGTGGATCCGCGGCACCGACGGGGCCTGGCTGCGCGAGCGGTTGGCCGAGGGCCCCGTCCGGATCGCCGTGACCGTCGAGTCCGAGATGTCGGAGGTCGAGTCGCACAACGTCGTGGGCGAACTGCCGGGCGCGGACGACGAGATGGTCATCATCGGCTCCCACCACGACGGCCCGTGGTCCTCCGCCGTCGAGGACGGCAGTGGCATCTCGCTGGTGCTGGCCCAGGCGACCTACTGGGCGGCGCAACCCGTCGAGCGGCGGCCCCACCGGCTGGTGTTCCTGCTGCAGGGCGGCCACATGTCGGGCGGCGCCGGGCTGCACGCCTACATCGACGCCCATCGCGACGAGCTCGACAGCGTGGTGCTCGAGGTGCACCTCGAACACGCGGCCCTCGAGTTCGCCGAGACCGACGGGACCCTGGCGCCCACGGGCCTGCCCGTGCCGCGCTGGTTCTTCACCAGCCGTCTCGCCCCGCTGGAGGGCGCCGTGTCGCAGGCCCTCCAGACCGAGCGCCTGCACCGCTCGATGATCCTGGCACCCGACGCGTTCGGCTCGCAGCCGCCGACGGACGGCGCGTTCTACCACACGGAAGGCGTACCGGTGATGAACTTCCTGACCGCCCCCTTCTACCTGTTCGACGAGATCGACACGCTCGACAAGATCGACCAGGAGAACCTCGTGCCCCTGACGCGGGCGACGATCCGGATCGTCGACTGGACCATGGGCAAGTCCGCCGCCGAGGTCCGGGCGGGCTGACCCGTCGGCACGAGGCGCCGGACCACCCGTGCACACCGCCCCGCGCTCGCCCGCACACGGCCCCCCGGCCGGGCCGAACGGCGCGCCGCGCGCCCCCGCGAAGCTGCGCGTCCCGATCCGCGCGAAGCTCGCGGCCGCGCTCGCCATGCCGCTGGCGGCCCTGATCGCGGTCACCCTCCTGGAGGTGGTCGACACGTCGGCCAAGCTGGCCGAGGTGCGCGAGCAGACGGGGCTGGCCACGGCCACCACGGGCCCCACCGGGCTCGTCACCGCGCTCCAGAACGAGCGGGCCTGGCCCGCAGCCGAGATGGTCGGCTTCGACGACCTGGTCGACGTGCCCGTGCCGAGCTACGAGGAGACGCGGGCCGCCACCGACAAGGCCATCGCGGAGTTCCGCGCCGACCTGGAGACCAAGCCCGACATCATCGGCGCGACCTATGCCGATGCACTGGCCGGGCTGGACCAGCTCGACCAGATACGGGCCGACATCGACGCCAACACCGCACCCCGCGACCTCGCGAACCTGGTCATCAGCAACCTGCTCTTCGAGCGCTACTCGGCGCTCATCGAGCCGTTCTTCGACGCCGCCGGGCGGATCTCGCTGGCGATCGGTGACGACGAGCTGCGCCAGGGGGCCGGCCTGGCCGACGCCACCGCCCGGCAGATCGAGGTGATGGCGCAGATGCTCAACACCGTCGTCAGCGACTCCAGCGTCTCGGACGGCATCGCCACGGCCCCCGAGATCGCCACGGTGGCCGCCATGCGCTCGCAGTTCGACCAGCACGCCAGGGTGCTCACGACGGCCACCGGGGCCTATGGCCCCATCGTCGAGGCGACCTTCCCCTTCGCCCTGACCGAGAACGTCGCCAAGCAGGTCGACGCCACGGTCGGCGCCGGGCGGATCGAGGACGGCCGGAGCCTGGCTGCCGCGTTCGACTCGCCGCCCGGGGAGGGCTATTCGATCCTGCAGGAGGCCGTGAGCGACGAGATCGCCCGCCGGGCCGGGGAGCTCAACCGCCAGGCCGAGAGCCGCCAGCGCACCTTCGTCGCCTTCGCCGTGGCCGTCCTGGCGGTCGCCTCGGCGCTGGCGTGGGTGGTCTCGCGGTCGATCACCGGGCCGCTGCGCTCGCTCACCCGCCAGGCCAAGGACATGGCCGACCACCGGCTGCCCGACGCCGTGCGCGACATCCTCGACACCCCCTTCGGCGAGGACGTGTCGATGCCGAGCGCCGAGCCGGTGGTGGTCAGGACCCGGGACGAGGTGGCCGACGTCGCCGACGCGCTCAACACGGTGCAGGACACCGCGCTCGACCTCGCCGTCGAGCAGGCCGTGCTGCGGCGCAACCTTGCCGACAGCTTCGTCAACCTCGGCCGCCGCAACCAGAACCTCCTGGGGCGCCAGCTCGACTTCATCACCGAGCTGGAGGGCAACGAGACCGACCCGGACACCCTCGCCGACCTGTTCCGGCTCGACCACCTGGCCACCCGCATGCGGCGCAACGCCGAGTCGCTGCTGGTGCTCGCCGGCGTCGAGCCGCCCCGCCAGTGGGCCGCGCCGGTGCGGCTCGTCGACGTCGTCCGCGCCGCCCTGAGCGAGGTCGAGGACTACCAGCGCGTCAGGCTCGGCCACATCGACCCCGTGGCGATCCTCGGGTCCTCGGCCGCCGACCTCACGCACCTGCTGGCGGAGCTGATCGAGAACGCGCTGGTGTTCTCGCCCCCCGACCGGCCGGTCGACGTCATGGGCCGGGCCTACGGCGACGGGTACGGCCTGGGCGTCATCGACGACGGGTACGGCATGCCCGCCGTCGAGATCGAGGCGGCGAACCGCCGCCTGGCCGGCTCCGAGAGCTTCACCGTCGCGCCGTCGAAGTACCTGGGCCACTACGTGGCCGGCAACCTGGCCACCCGCCGCGGCATCCGGGTCCGCGTGGACCACGGCCCCGGATCGGGTGTGGCCGCCTCGATCCACCTGCCGCCGGAGCTGCTCACGCCGGCAAGCGACACGCCGGCCGTCGGCAGCCCGTCCGTCGGCGCGCCCTGGGTCCTGCAGGCCCCCGACCGCGGGCCACAGGCCGAGCGCCCACCGGCCCTGCGCTCCCCCGGTCCGCCGCCGCTCGGCGCCCCCGGCGCGCTCGATCCGCACCTCGCCGAACCGCCGCCGCCGGTGCCCGCACCCGCGCTCGATCCGCACCTCGTGGGCCGTCCGGACGAGGGCTCCCGGGCCGGTCTGCCGCCGGGCTTCCACGGGCCCGAGCGATGAGGCCCCGACCGCCGGCGCCGCGCCTCGTAGCCACCGCGCCATCCAACGAACGTTCGTTTGACGCTCGCCCGAGGCGCGGCTTACATCAGTCGGCCGGAGGCGACCGCCTCCGGAACCATGCCGTCGCGGCCTGGCGGGATCAACGCTGGGGGGCTGCGACGTCCAGGCCACAAGGGGAACCATGCGACTACGTCGCCTCTCGGGCGCGCTCGCGCTCATAGCCGTCACCTGCACGACCCTCGCCGTCGGCACGCCGCCGGTGGCGGCCGCCACCTTCCCGCTGGAGAGCACCTACGCGGCCCGGGGCACCTGGGCGGTCAGCACCGGCAGCACCACCGACGCGGCCGGCAACGCCTACAGCCTCTACTACCCGACGGGCCTGGGCGCGAACGGCTTCCACCACCCGATCGTGTCGTGGGGCAACGGCACCAACGCCGTGCCCAGCCAGTACTCGGGCCTGCTCACCCAGCTCGCCTCGTGGGGCTTCGTCGTCGTCGCCTCCAACAGCAAGGCGACCGGTTACGGCACCGAGATCACGGCCGCCGCGAACCACATGGTGAGCCTGAACACGACGGTGGGGAGCGTCTTCTACCAGAAGCTCGACACGACGAAGATCGCCGCGGTCGGCCACTCCCAGGGTGCCGGGGGCTCCACCCGGGCCGTGATCGCCAACCCGGGCCTGTTCACCACGCTCGTGCCGATCGCCCTGCCGGCCAAGATGTGGGTCAGCGCCGGCCAGGAGTACGACACCGCCAACGTCACCCGGCCGGTGTTCTTCGTGGGCGGGGCGAACGACTGGCTGATCGCGTCGCCCGCGACCTTGACCGGCTACTACAACAGCGTGCCCGGTGCCGCGGCGCTCGGCGTGCTCAAGGGCGCCGGCCACAACACCATCCAGGGCACCGGCGGCGGCTTCCTCGGCTACATCACCGCCTGGCTGATGTACCAGCTCCAGGGTGACCCCGCGGCCCGGGGTGTCTTCGTCGGCTCGCCCGAGCTGCTCGTCAACACCAACTGGCAGAACCAGGCGGTCAAGAACCTCACCTGACGCCGGGCGGCGTCGCGACCCGCAGGGGCGGGATCGCACCTCGACGGCCCCGGCCGGCAGCAGCCGGCCGGGGCCGTCACGCGACATGCCAGCGCCGCCGGGGCACCCCGCCGCCGGGCTTGGAGGTCGAGCGGATGGGGCACTCGCCACGGCCGACGCGTGCGGGATCTGGCAGGGAAACACCAGCTCGACAGCTTGGCCGACGGGTAAGAGGTCGAGCGGATAGGGCGCTCGCCACGGCCTAAGAGGCCGAGCGGATAGGGAGCTCGCCACGGCCTACGCGTGGGGATTTGGCGTGGAAGCACCAGCTCCACAGCTCGGCCGACCGGCAACGCAGCACGGTGACACGCGCCGGCGTGACCTATCCGCGCACCCTCCAATGCCCGAAAAGTCCGGGGTCGTGTCCCGATTGTCTGGCGGCAGCCCCGCGGTTCCGATGGCGCGATGCCCACGATCAACGAGCAGGCCCGGGCGTTCGCCGCGCAGCTCGCCAACGACGCCCCCACGATCGCCGACGTGTTCGCCCGCGAGCAGGCAGGCTGGCGCGACTCGGGCGTGCCCGCGGGCGCCGTCGCCGCGGGCGACCGGCTCCCACCGTTCGCCCTGCCCGATGCCGACGGAACGCCGGTGACCCTCGACGACCTGCTGGCCGGCGGGCCCGCCGTCCTGGTCTTCTACCGCGGCGGCTGGTGCCCGTACTGCAACATCGCGTTGCGCGCCTACCAGGCCGACCTCCTTCCCCAGCTCGGCCGCTACGGCGCCCGGCTGGTGGCGATCAGCCCGCAGACGCCCCGCGCCTCGGCGAGGACGCAGGCGCGGGCCGGCCTCGAGTTCACCGTGCTGTCCGACGCGGGCTCCCACCTGGCCCGGCAGCTGGGCATCGCGTTCCAGCCGGCCGCCGAGGTCGTCGAGGCACAACGCTCGCTCGGACTCGACCTCGGCCGGGTCAACGTCGACGGCGCGCCCGACCTGCCGATGCCCACGGTGCTCGTCGTCGACCGCTCCCGGGTCGTGCGGTTCGCCGACACGCAGGCCGACTACACCGCCCGCACGGAGGTGGCCGACATCGTCGCGGCGCTCGACGTCCTGGCGCACGACGCGGCCTGACACCCGGGCGGGACCGGCCTATCGTCCCCGCATCCCCGGCCGCGGCGACCCCGACGAGACCAGCCTGCTCGAGCGGGCGGAGGAGCTCGCCGCGCTGGACGCCGCCGTGGCCAACCTGGCGCGCGGGGACGGCGGTGTCGTGGTCATCACCGCGGCGGCCGGGCTCGGCAAGACGTCGTTGCTGGAGGCGGCCATCCGGCAGGCGGGCCGGGTGGGCGCCCTCGTCCGGCGGGCCGCCCCCGGGCCGCTGGAACGCCACTTCCCCTTCGGCGCCGTGCGGACGCTGCTCGAACGCCCGCTGCGGGACGCGCCGGCGGACGAGCGCGCCCGGCTGGGGGGCGGGCCTGCCGCACCGGCCGCCCGGCTGCTCCTCGACGGAGCCACCCCCGGCGACGCCGACCCCACGGCCGTCGCCCACAGCGTGCTGTGGCTGTGCTCCGCCCTCGCGCACGACCGACCGCTCGCGCTGTGCGTCGACGACGCCCAGTGGTGCGACCGCGCCTCGCTCGAGGTCCTGTGCTACCTCGCCCGCCGGGCGGACGAGCTGCCGCTGCTGGTGGCCGTCGCCGCCCGAGGCGACGATCCCGACGCCGCGACCGACCTCGTGAGCCTGCTGGGCGCCGCCCGCGGGGCCCATGTGCTGCGCCCGCAGCCGCTCGGGCTCGCGGGCGCCGCCCGGCTGGTCCGGCGCATCGCACCGGCGGCGCCGTTCGAGGCCTGCCGGGCGTGCCACCGGTCGGCGGGCGGCAACCCCTGGCTGCTGGGCGAGCTCGGTCGCCAGATCGCCGTGCACGGCAGCGAGTCGGTCAGCCGACCGGCGGACGGGCAACCGCCCGTGTCCGACGTCGCCCGTGACCTCGTGCGCCGGCGGCTGGCGGCGCTGCGCGAGCGCGACCGCGCCGTCGCCCGGGTCCTGGCCATCGTCGGCGCCGACGCGCCGCCCACCGTCATCGCCCGGGTCGCGGGCGTGCCCCCGGACGATCTGGCCACGGCCCGCGACGCGCTGGCCGCGGCCGGCCTGCTCGACCCGGGCGGCGAACGGTTCGCCCACGCGCTGATCGCCGCCGCCATCGCGGACGGCGTGCCCGGCGGCGAGCGGGAACGCCTGCACCGCGACGCCGCCCGGGCCCTCGCCGCCGCCGGGGCCGCCCCCGACGTCGTCGCCGGCCACCTGCTGCGCTGCAACCCCCGGGGCGACCCGGCCGTCAGCGCGCTGCTCGACGGCGCCGCCGCCGCGGCCGCCGCCCAGGGCGCGCCGCACACCGCCGCCGCCTACCTCGACCGGGCGCTCGCGGAGCGCGCACCCGGGGCCGAGCGGGGCCGGATGCTCGCCGAGCGCGCCACCCTCGGGTTCGAGGCCGGGCTGCCGGACGCGCGTGGGCGGCTGCGCGAGGCGCTGCGCGAGGAGATCGACCCCGGCACCCGGCTCGACGTGCTCACCCGGCTCGCCGCCCTCGCCACGGTCGACGCCGGCGACGCCGAGCTCGCCGCCCTGCTCGAACGCGAGCTGGCGGAGACGCGGGACGCGGCGGTGCGGCTCGCGGTCGACGCGGCCCGGCTCGATGCTCTGCTGATGATCCCCGAGCGCCACCGCGAGCGGGCGGAGCTGGCGGCCCACGCCCTCTCCACCGCCCCGGACGAGCCGTTGCTCCGCTGCGTGGTGCTGGCCCACCAGGCCTGGCTCGCCACCGAGCGCGGGTCACCGGACGCCCGCGGGTGCGCCCTGCTCGCCCGCGAGGCGCTGGCCGGCGACCTGCTGCTGGGCGAGGCGTGGCGCCGCTCCGCCTACCACCTCTGCGCCCGGGCGCTCGTAGCGAGCGACCAGGTGGACGACGCCCGCACCGCCATCGCCGCCCTGCGCGACCAGGCCGAGCAGCGGGGATCGCTGCGCCAGCGGGCGTCGGCCTCCTGGTTGGAGGCGTACCTCGCCCTGCGCTGCGGCGACCTGGCGCATGCCGAGGACGCGAGCCGGCTGACGCTCGACCTCCTCGGCGCGGACGCCGACATCTTCACGGGCGGTGCGCTGGAGATCCTGGTGACGGCGCTCGCGGCGCGGGGCGCCACGCGCGAGGCACACGACCTCCTGCGCGGCGCGGGCCTCGACGGCGAGCGGGGCATGCGGCCGTGGGCCATCGGCGTGCGCCACGCACGCGCGCTGGTCCGGCTGGCCGACGGCGACTACGCGGGCGCGCACGCCGACGCGTGCGCCGTCGGGGCCCGGCGGGAGGCCCAGGGGCGTCGCAACCCGACCTGGACGCCGTGGCGCTCGACCGCCGCGCTGGCCCTCGCGCATATCGGGCGGCGGGACGGCGCGGTGGCGCTCGCCGATGCCGAGCTCGCGCTGGCCGAGCGCTTCGGCGCGCCGGTACCCGTCGTCGGTGCCCTCCACGCGCGCGCCGTGGCCGAGCCCGACGCCGGCGCGCGGGAGGCGTTGTGCCGCCGGGCCCTGGCCGTGGCGGCGGGCACGCCGGCGCGGCTCGACGCCATCCGGGTGCGCCTCGTGCTCGGGCGCACGCTCGCGCACGAGGGCCGCAGGCTGGAGGCCCGCGAGGTGCTGCTGCCCGCCCTGGCCGACGCGGACGCGGCCGGTGCCGTGCCCCTGGCCGACGAGGCGCGCCGGCACCTGGTGGCCACCGGCCTGCGGCCCCGCCGGGCGGCGCTGACCGGCGCCGCCGCGCTCACGCCCCGCCAGCGGCAGGTCGGCGACCTGGCGGCTGCCGGGCGCAGCAACCGCGCCATCGCCCACGAGCTGTTCCTCAGCGTCAAGACCGTCGAGACGCACCTGGCGGCGGTGTACGAGAAGCTCGGCGTGACCACCCGGGCCGAGCTTCCCGCCGCGCTCGGTCACCCGCCGGCGCGGCGCTGACGACGTCCGTCCGTCGCCGCGTGCCCGCCGGTCACGGGGCGGTGGCGGCGTCGAGGAACTGGTTCAGCTTCTCGTAGTTGAGCTGGTAGTCGGGCCGGTGGGGCTCGGGGTCGACGTCGGGGTTGGTGGCCGGGTCGCCGTCGAACTCGTCGACCACCTCGTACGCGGTCGTCTGGGGCAGGGCCTGGGCGAACGGCTGGAGCTGCGAGCACGGCACGAACGGGTCGGAGACCTCGCAGACGATGTACGCCGGGACGCCGGCGCCGACGTAGGTCAGGGGCGAGGCGTCGACGTACCTCTGCGGGTCGCACGTCCCGGTCACCGGGCAGCCGAGCATGCCCCGCAGGCCGCTGATGAGCGCGACCCGGAAGATGTTCCCCGGATCGGGGAACTGCGCCTCGATCCAGTCCTCCCACTGCGCCAGGTCGCCGATCGGGCCGGCCAGGGTCACGAACCCGTCCACGACCGTCTCGTAGCCGGCCGGGACGCCGTCCGGCTCGTCCAGCCCCGGCGTCAGCGCGACCAG
>DASSGC010000418.1:0-17729 GCA_035693765.1 Acidimicrobiales bacterium | reverse complement strand
GCTTCTCCCGCACCCAACGCAGGTCGTCGTGGGGCCGGTCGAGGTCGGCGATGGGCTTGCCGGTGCCGGGCAGGTTGTCGAAGTCGCCGCGCTCCATCCCCTGACGGATCTGGCGATCGATCCACGTCTCCCAGCTCACGCCGGGTGGCTTGCGCTCGGTCATGGTGACTCCACGGTGCGCCGACCAGTTAGGACTCGAGCGGATAGGTCACGCCGGCGCGTGTCAAGGTGCCGCGCTGCCGGTCGGCCGAGCTGTGGAGCTGGTGCTTCCACGCCAAATCCCCACGCGTAGGCCGTGGCGAGCTCCCTATCCGCTCGGCCTCTACGCCACTCGTCCTCGGGCCCGGCCTGCCGGCGTCGCTCTGACGCCGGCAGGCCGCCGCGCGCGGTGCGTTCCGTGGCCGTGGCATCAGGTCGCGAGGTCGCAGACGCCGTCGTCGACGACGACCGTGCCTTCCTGGTTGACGACGCGGAACAGCACGCGACGTGTCGCGGTCGTGCCGCCGTCGGGCTCGGCGCCGGAGGGGACCTCGATCGTCCACATCTCGGTGATGAGCACATCGCCGTTGTACGCCGGGCGGGCGAAGCGCCCACCGATCGACCGCACCGGTGCGGGATCGCCCCCGCACGCCGCGTGCACGACGGCCCGGCAGGCCACACCGAGCGAGTTCTGGCCGGTGAGGATCGCAGCGGCGAAGCCGGCGGCTCGGGCCGCATCGCGGTCGACATGGATCGCGTGGCTGTCGTTGCCGGCGTGCCGGTACCACAGGCTGTGCACGGCGGAGGTGGCGAAGGTCCCCACGGCGTCGGGCGGACGGGCGGGCCAGGCGTTGGTGCGGCGGGCCGGGCCCCGGGCACCGCCGAAGCCGCCCTCGCCGACCACGAACATGTGCATGGTGGACGTGAACAGCGGCGTGCCCGAGGACGCATCACGCCCGTGCGCCTCGATGACGACGAGGGCGCCGGAGCCCTTGTCGAACACGTCGGCGACCCGGGTGACGAGGCTCGCCTCACCGCTCGGGGTGATCGGTGCGTGCAGCACGAGGTGCTGCTCGCCGAGCACCTGGGTGCGGCCCGTGAAGTCGCCGATGCCGAGCATGCCGTCTTCGCGGGTCTCGCCGTCTCCCGAGACGAGCGCCAGGGGGAACGTCGGGTACACCCGCTGGCCGGGCTCAGCGTCGAGGACGTAGGCCCGGTCGTCGAAGCCGGCACCGACGGCCAGCGCGTACAGCGTGCAGTCGCGGGGTCGCCACGCGTGCACGGACGGCTCGCTCGTGGTGCCGATCCGGTCGAGGTGGACGACCATGTCAGGCGTCGACGGTCGCTCGCAGCGCCTGCTTGAGAACCTTGCCGATGGCGTTGCGGGGGAAGTCGTCGACGATCTCGAGGCGCTCGGGCCACTTGTGCCTGGCCAGGCCCGCGTCGCGGCAGTGGGCCACCACGTCATCCAGCGTGGGGGCGTCACCGCCGGCGCGGGGCACCACGAACGCGCAGCACCGCTCGCCGCTGATCGGGTCGGGGATGCCCACCACCGCGACGTCGCCGATGCGCGGGTGGGAGAACAGCACGTCCTCCAGCTCCTTGGCGGAGATCTTCTCGCCCTTGCGGATGATGATGTCCTTGACGCGCCCGACGAGGCGCACGTTCCCGTGCTCGTCGACGGTGCCGAGATCACCGGTGCGGAAGAACCCCTCCTCGTCGAACGCCTCGGTGTCGAGGCTGGCATCGAGGTAGCCCGTGCAGAGGTGCGGGCCCCGCAGCCGGATCTCCCCCGGGACGTTCGGCGGGCAGGCCTTGCCGGCCTCGTCGACGATGCGGATCGCGGCCCCGCCGCGCGGCCGGCCTTCGGTCGTGGCCAGCGCGTCGTCGCCGTCGTCGACGCTGCTGAGCACGATCGACGGGGCCTCGGTCATGCCGTAGTTCGACACCGCCCCCATGCCGCCGAGCTCGTCCCGCAGGTTCGCGTGCAGGTCGGGCGGCTTGGGTGCCGCGCCACAGCACACCACCCGCACATCGGGGAGCAGCGGAACGTCGGGCCGGCGACGCTGCGCCTCCAGGAACAGGATCGCCAGCGGTGTCGCACCGGTCAGCATCGTGATCCCCGTCCTGCTGAAGAGCTGGGGGGTCGTGGTCGCGTCGAACTGGTCGACGACCAGGCAGGTGCACCCGGCGATCAGCTGCGTGCCGAGCATCCCGACACCGCCGACGTGCGTGAACGGGAAGATCATCGGGTACACGTCGTCGCCTGTGACCTGCCAGCAGTCCACCACGGCGGTGGGGCCCGCCAGCATCGACCGGTCGGTGTGCAGCGCACCCTTGGCATCGCCCGTCGTGCCCGACGTGTAGAAGATCCAGCGGACCGCGTCGGGATCCGCGACCACCGGGTCCAGCGGAGCCAGAAGGTCGGCGGCCGCGCTCGGGAGCGCGTCGTCGATCACCAGCTGCTCGCACGCGAACCCAGGGTCCTCACGCCGCACCTCGGCGAGCACCGTGTCACCGAGCGCGCGGTAGTCGACGCCCCGCCACGAGTCCCGGGTGACCAGCAGCCGGGGCTGCACCTGCCGCACGATGAACGTGAGCTCCCGCTCCCGGTACAAGGGCAGGATCGGGTTCTGCACCGCACCCAACCGGGCCAGCGCGGCCACGAGCGTCATCGCCGAGAACGACGTGGGCAGCTGCCACGACACCCGGCTCCCCGGACCGACACCCATGCCGGACAACGCGGCCGCCGCACCGAGCGCGCGGTCGAGGAGCTCGCCGAAGGTCAGCTCGTTGCCCCCGGCGTCGAAGGCCATCACGCGATCAGGCGTGGCCTCGGCCCGCCGCTCCACCAGCTCCCACAACGTGGCGCCGTGCACCCGCGTCGAGTCGTTGGACGGGACGTCGCTCGGCGACAGTCTCATGGCCGGACCGTAGCACACAAGTAGACCGATATGCGCACAGCTAGTGCGCTATGTTCGTTACCCTGGGTCGCGATGTGCTGCCGGATAGACTCGATGCCTTAGAGGCCGAGCGGATAGGGCGCTTGCCACGACCTACGCGTGGGGATTTGGCATGGATGCACCAGCTCGACAGCTCGGCCGACCGGCAGCGCAGCACGGTGACACGCGCGGGCGTGACCTATCCGCTCGAGTCCTTGGTTGACCGGCATGCAACACGGTGCCCGTGCAGACCATCGGAGGCATCCCGCGTGAAGGCCAGGAGCGCCTCTGGGCAACGGGTGGCGGAGAAGTCGGTGTTGCAGTCGGTGCAGCGGGCGGTCGCCGTGATGCGCGAGATCGCCCGTCATCGCCGGCCGGTGTCGATCGCCGAGCTCACCACCGCCCTCGGGCTCGAGCGCACCATCGTCCACCGCATCGTGCGCACCCTCGAGGGTGAGCAGCTCGTCGAGGCGGCCAGAGGCGGCTACAGGCTCGGCCCGATGGCGCTGCTGTTCGGCAACTCCTACCTGGACACGTTGAGCGTCCGGCGCGTCGCCCTTCCCTACCTCGTCGACCTGCTGGAGCGGGTCATCCACGGCCGGCCGTGGAGCGCGTCCCTGCTGATCAGGATCAACGACGAGGTGAGCTCGATCGAGACGCTGTACAACGCTGCCGCCCCGCTCGACACGCAGCTGGCGATGGGCCACCGGTTCCCGATCGGCAGGGCCGCCGCCGGCCGTGCGCTCCTGGCCTACATGCCCCGCGAGCAGGTCGTGCAGCTGGTCGGCGACGAGGTGGCCGACGAGCTCGCCGATGAGTTCGAGCAGATCCGCGAGGCGGGCGGGATCGCGTTCCAGCGCGGGGTCTACGGAGACATGTCGTCCATCTGCGCCACCATCTTCGACGGCAGCGGGACGCCGGTCGCGGTGTTGCTGATCGGCGGCCTCGAGCTCGAGACCCACCTCACGCCCGACTCCGCGCCGGCCCGCGCTCTGCGGCGCACCGCGGACGCCATCGCCCGGGCCCTTCCGTAGCGCGGCGCCGCAGCTCGATCTCCTCAGGTCCCCGGTCGGGCCCTCGAAGGTCCGCCAGCCGCAGCCGCGGAGAACCGCGTCACCCGCCCTTCGGGCCGGCCGGTGTGATCTCTAGGTGGAGGTTGGACAGGCCGCGGAACAGGTAGCTCGGGCTGTGCTCGTGACGCCGGGCGCCGACCGGCCCGTGCGCGCGCTCGGAGATCCTGATGTCTGCTGTGCGATCGAGGATCCGTTCGATGGCGATGCGGCCCTCGGCACGGGCGAGCGGCGCGCCAGGACAGGTGTGGATGCCCTGCCCGAACGCGAGGTGGTGGCGCGCGTTGGCGCGGTCGACGTCGAACGTGTGCGGGTGCTCGAAGTGGCGGGGATCGCGGTTGACGGCACCGTTGAGGAACATCACCGTGGTTCCCGCCGGGACGTCGACACCGGCCACGTTCGTCGGGACGCGTGCCATGCGGAAGTTGCTCTTGATCGGGCTCTCGACCCGCAAGGTCTCCTCGATGAAGTTCGGGATGCGGTCGCGCTCCTTGCGCAGCAGTTCCTGGAGGTCGGGACGCTCGGCGAGGAACTGGAGCGCGAAGCCGAGCATGCGGACGGTCGTCTCCTGCCCGGCGACGAACAGGAACGCCGCGGTGCGGACGACGTCGACGACCGATGGCGTCGAGCCGTCGGGATACGTGGCGGTCGCCAGGCCGGTCAGGACGTCGTTGCGCGGCTCGCGGCGGCGCTCCTCGACATAGGACGTGAACGCGTCGAAGAGGTACGCCAGATGGTTCGGCGGCAGCGCCTTGGCGTCCGCGCCGACGGCACCGGCACGCGTCACCTGGGCCTTCCGCTTCTCGAGCAGCGGGAGGCGGTCGGGCTCGGGCACGCCGAGCAGGTCGGCGATGACCAGGCAGGTGTAGGGGTCGGCGAAGGCCCCGATGAACTCGCACTCGCCTCGGGGGACGATGTCGTCGAGCATGCGGTCGGCGAGCCGCCCGACGTACTCCTCGTTCTCCTTGAGGCGCTTCGGCGTGAGGAGGCGGAGCATCAACCCGCGCGCGCGAGTGTGCTGGGGCGGATCCAGGGTCGGCAGGTCGACCCCCAACGGCAGCTGGTGGCGGTACTTCTCGATGATGTCGCTGACGTCATCGCCCTCGAGCGGCACCGGGAACCCCGGGAACGGGCCGGACGGCGAGTTGCATGCGGAGAAGGCGACCGAGTCGTTGTAGACGTGCAGGGCTTCGTCGTAGCCCGTGATGGCGACCACGCCGTGGTGCGGCTCGCGGTGCACCGGGCACTGCCCTCGCAGGGACTCGTAGTACGGGTACGGGTCGCCCAGGAGCGACTCGTCGGTGAAGAAGTCGCGTGCTCCGATGTCGATGGCGTCGGGCTCGCTCACCGCGCTGCCCCCGTTGCGTCGTGCCCGACCGTTCCTCGTCGGTGCCCGTCGACCGGTTCGTTCGCTGGGTCCTTCATCGCTCCCCCCGTGCCTCGACCGTCCCGACGCCACATCAACGTCGATGTCGACCATTCTACGCTAACGTCGTCGACGTCGTCGAGGCGCGTCAGCCCGGCCCGATGCGGCGGGTCATCGAGCAGGGTCCGCCGAGGACGACCGCACGTCAAGCCGGGATCTGACGTCGCCGTCACCCCCCTTCCGGGCCTCGGAACCAGGGGAAGGGGTGGCACGGTGTCGACAGTTGTGATTGAATTCTGACGGAGTTGTCACAGGAGCGGGACGGCAGGAGGTGGCCGATGACGTGCGCACGGGTTGGTCGGGCGTCATGACTGACATCCCGAAGATCATCAGCGTCGACGACCACGTCGTCGAGCCGCCCCACGTCTGGCAGACGTGGCTTCCGAAGAAGTACCGGGAGACGGGCCCGCGCGTCGTCCGTGAGCGGTTCGGCTCCTTCTCGTTCGGAGCCGGTGCCCGCTACGACAACGACGTCGACGACGAGGGCCAGTGGGGCGACGCCTGGGTCTACGAGGACAAGATCACCTACGTGCACAAGCGGCACGTCGCGATCCCGCTCGACGCCACCCCCGGCGGCGACACGTCGAAGTTCGATGTGGCGGCCATGACGATGACCGCGATGACCTACGACGAGATGCGCCCCGGCTGCTACGACCGCGACGCCCGCGTCGAGGAGTTCGAGCAGAACTGGGTCGACGGGTCGCTGGCCTTCCCGACGTTCCCCCGCTTCTGCGGCCAGACCTTCAGCGAGGGGAAGGACAAGGAGCTCGGCCTGGCCTGCGTGAAGGCGTACAACGACTGGATGGTCGAGGAGTGGTGCGCGCCCTCCGCCGGCGTGAACATCCCCCTCGGGATCATCCCCCTGTGGGATGCCGACCTCGCCGCCCGGGAGATCGTCCGCAATGCGAGCCGGGGGGTCCACGCGGTCGCCTTCAGCGAGCTGCCCCACGCGCTCGGCCTGCCGAGCATCCACAGCGGCTTCTGGGATCCGGTGTTCCAGGCCTGCAACGACACCGACACCGTGCTCTGCATGCACGTCGGCTCGTCGTCGAACATGCCGATGGGCGCGCCGGATGCACCCAAGGGTGCGCTGGCGACGATCGCGTTCAACAACGCCATGACGTCGCTCGGCGAGTTCCTCTTCTCGGGGATCATGGAACGCTTCCCGACGCTGCGGCTGGCGTACTCCGAGGGCCAGGTCGGCTGGATCCCCTTCGCCGTGGAGCGCTCCGACTACGTCTGGGAGCACCACCACGGGTGGATGGGCTCACGAGACCACATCGCCGTGCCGCCGTCGACCTACTACTACGGCCGGGTGTTCGGGTGCTTCACGTCGGACTACACCGGCATGCGGAACATCAAGGAGGTCGGCGAGGACCAGGTGTGCTTCGAGACCGACTACCCGCACACCGACACCTCGTGGCCCAACAGCAAGGAAGAGGTCACGCGCATGTGCGCGGGCCTCTCCGACGAGCTCGTCTACAAGGTCGTGCGCGGCAACGCGATCGAGATGCTGAAGCTCGACCGGGTCTGATCGGGTCGTCCTGCCCGCCGATGTCGGTCCCGACGATGTCGAACGCGTGGAGCGACGCCGAGCTCGGCCTCCGCGCTCGCCGCTACCGGCAACTCAGGGCTGCGTGGCTGGCCGACCCCGAGCGACGGGATCTGCCGCGACTGCTGCAGGAGCGTGACGCCGCGGTCGGCGGGCTCCGGGAGCTGATGGGCCGGTTCCTCGCAGGTGCCGCCCCCCTGCGGCAGCTCCGGGAGTTCCTCGACCCCTGGGCACCCGAGCACCTGCTCCTGGGGTTCGTCGGGCCAGTGGGCATCGACGTGCTCGACCGGTTCGCCGATGACGGCGAGCCCGGCGAGGTCGACGACGCCCTGCGCGTCGCGCTGTCGCTCCCGACCGATCTCGAGGATGCGCTCGCCAAGCTCGACGGGCTCGCCACCTACGTCGAGACGTTGCGCAGCGAGGGCAGCTCGCTGGAGGCTCGCCGGCTTCCCTACTTCGTGTCGTGGTTCTGGATGGTCCAGGACGGGAGCTGGCGCCCGATCTGGCCGAGCGGCGAGGCCGTGTACTCCAAGCTCGCGTGGCTGCCATCCCGGTCCGCGCCTGTCGCGACGCGCTACCGCACGTACACGGCGCTGCGTGCGTCGATCGCCGAGCGTTGTGGCGCCGTCTCGCCGGCACCGGGCGAGATCGAGTTCGACGAGGTCGGCGGCTGGCTCCACTACGCCGAACGGGCCGTCGGCATGGACGAGACGCTTCCCGAGCGCTGTGCTCGCGCGCGCACGCTGCCACACGAGCCGGGATCCGATCCCACCGAGGACGCGGCGTACCGGGAGGCGCTGACGAACGCCCGCGTCGTGCAGGCGGAGGTCGACCGGCTGGGTCGCGTGCTGACCGACGTGGTCGCAGCCGGGCTCGGGACCGACGTCGAGTTGCGCCGCCCGACGGACCTCGGCGTCACCCACGACACGTCGCTCCGCACCGACGCATGGGTGGCGTGGCGGGTGGCCGGCGTGGCCGGCACGGCGCCCTCGATCCGGCTCCGGGCCACCACCGAGGGACTCGTCGTCGCGCTCGACCGCGGCGACGGAACCGATGCGCAGACCCCGGACGTGGTCGGAGCGCACCTCGACGCGGGGCGCGCCGGCGCGTTCGACACGCTCGTCGCCGACGTGATGGACGTGGTCGCCACGCTCAAGCCGGCGTTCGATGCCTACCTACAGAGATGAGGGAGACCCCATGGACATCCAGCTGGTCGCCGACGGCCTCGAGTTTCCCGAGGGGCCGATCGCCATGGCCGACGGTTCGGTCATCGTCGTCGAGGTCAAGGGCCAGCGCCTGACCCGTGTCGCACCGGACGGGACCAAGACCACCCTCGCGGAGGTCGCCGGCGGCCCGAACGGCGCGGCGGTCGGTCCGGACGGCGCCGTCTACATCGCCAACAACGGCGGCTGCCTCGAGTTCCTGGACATGGGCGGCCTGTGCGTCCCCGGCCCGACACCGCCCAGCCATGTGGGCGGCAGCATCCAGCGCTGCGACCTGGCCACGGGCGAGCTCACCACCCTCTACGAGGCCTGCGACGGCCGCCGGCTGATCGGCCCGAACGACCTGGTCTTCGACGAGGAGGGTGGGTTCTGGTTCACCGACACCGGCTGCTCGACACCGGACGGCCGCAAGTTCGGGGCGCTCTGCTACGCCAAGGCCGACGGCTCCTCCATCAGCCTCCAGCGTCGCGAGCTGATGTCGCCGAACGGCGTCGGTCTGTCGCCCGACGGGACGACGCTCTACGTCGCCGACACGCTGCTGGCCCGGCTGTGGGCCTTCGAGGTCGAGGCGCCCGGCGTGCTGAGCCCGCAGACCGGCCTCGCGCCGGGCCAGGTGATCAAGAACCTCGACGGCTTCGTGGTGCTCGACAGCCTGGCGGTCGAGGCCGGCGGCACCGTCTGCGTGGCCACCCCCATGGGCGGCGGCGTCACCGCGTTCGAGCCTGCCGGCGGTGGGACGGAGCTCGTCCCGTTCGACGACCCGATCTGCACCAACATCTGCTTCGGCGGGGCGGACATGACGGACGTCTGGGTCACCGGGTCGGGCACCGGCAAGCTCTTCAAGGCACGGTGGCCGCGCCCCGGCCTGAAGCCGGCCTTCAGCGCCTGATCGGGCAGACCGTGCTCGATGTGACCGGCCGACCGCTGCGGCTGCGCGACCTCGACCTGGACGCGTTCCTGCATCCCCGCTCGATCGCCGTCGTCGGCGCCGGGGACCAGCCAGGGCGGGGCAACACCCACTTCACCGGGATGTTGAAGGCGTTCGCCGACCGGACCGGCGCCGCCTTCCATCCCGTCCATCCCACCTACGACACCGTCTTCGGGGCGCCGTGCTACCGCTCGATGGCTGAGGTCCCCGAGGTCGTCGACCTGGCGGCGATCCTCACCAGCGGCGCGGTGGAGGCGTTCGAGGACATCCGGGCGGCAGGGGCGAAGTTCGCGGTCGTGTTCGCCGCCGGGTTCGCCGAGACCGGCCCCGACGGCCAGCGTCGCCAGGCGCGGCTCGCGGCGCTGGTGGAACAGGGCCCCACCCACCTGCTCGGCCCGAACACCAACCTGAACGGGTTCTCCGAGTTCCGCACCGACCTCCCCGGCCCGTCGATCGCGCTGATCACCCAGAGCGGCCACCAGGGCCGGCCCGTGTTCCAGGGACAGGAGCTCGGGATCGCGGTGTCCCACTGGGCCCCCACCGGCAACGAGGTCGAGCTGGAGTTCGCGGACTTCGCCCGCCACTTCGCCGACCTGCCCGAGGTCGGCGTCATCGCGTCCTACATCGAGGGCTTCAAGGACGGCCGCACCCTCACGCTCGCGGCCGACCACGCGGCGAGGGTGCGCACGCCGATCGTGATGGTCAAGGTGGGGCGCACGGAGGCCGGCCGCAGCATGGCCAAGGCCCACACGGGTCACCTCGCCGGGTCCGACGCGGTGACCGACGCGGTGTTCCGCCAGTTCGGCGTGACCCGCGTCGACGGCCTCGACGAGCTCCTCGAGGTCTCGGCGATGTTCGCCCGGACGCGGCCCCCGGGCGGCGACGGCATCGCCGTCTACTCCATCTCGGGCGGGACCAGTGCGCACCTCGCCGACCTGATCGGCGCCGCCGGCCTGCGCCTGCCCCGCCTCACCACCACAACCCAGGAGGCGCTCCACGACGGGCTCATCGAGACGTTCCTCCAGGTCTCGAACCCGGTGGATTGCGGCGCGACGCCGGTCATGGACGCCCGTGGCCGCAAGATCATCGAGACGATCCTGGCGGACCCGGGTGTCGACGTGCTGGTGGTCCCGATCACGGGCGCGGTCGACATGTTCTCCGATCCGATGACCCGAGACCTCGTCGAGGTCGCCAAGACCTCGGACAAGCCGATCTTCACGGTCTGGGGCGCGCCCCCGGGAACCGACGACACGTACTACCTGCGGATGCTCGAGGGGGGACTCCCCACGTTCCGCACCTTCGGCAACTGCGTGACCGCGTTGCGGGCCTACCTCGACTACTGGGGGTTCGTCCGCCGGTACCGGTCCCCGTTCGCCGACGCGCCCACCGCGCCGCTCCCCGCCGCAGCCGAGGCCCGCCGGGCGATCTCCCACCTCGGGCACGGCAGCACCGCCTCCGAGCACGCGTCGAAGGCGGTCCTGCGCGCGTACGGGATCTGCACCTCGCGCGACACGCTGTGCACCAGCGCCGCCGACGCCGTGCGCGCCGCGCAGGCGCTCGGCTACCCGGTGGTCATGAAGCCGTCGGCGGGCGCGCTCTCCCACAAGAGCGATCTCGGCCTGGTGCGCGTGGGGGTCGCGTCCGACGCCGAGGTCCGGGAGGCCTATGCCGATCTCGAGCGGCGGGCGCGTGGCGCCGTCGGGTGCGACGACGGCCTCGACGGCATCCTCGTGTGCGAGCAGGTCGACGGTGGCGTGGAGATGGTCATCGGTGTGTCCCGCGACGAGCTCTTCGGGCCGGTCGTGATGGTCGGACTCGGCGGCGTCCTGGTCGAGGTGCTCGGCGACGTCACCTTCCGGGTGCCGCCCTTCGACGCCGACGAGGCCCGCCGGATGCTGCGCGAGCTGAAGGGGTACCGACTGCTCGAGGGCGCACGGGGTGCAGCGCCCGCCGACATCGACGCCTTGGTCGACGCGATCGTCCGGGTCGGGCGGCTCGCACAGGACCTCGCCGACGAGGTGGCGGAGATCGACATCAACCCGCTCGTGGTGCGGCCCCGCGGCGCCGTGGCCCTCGACGCGCTGGTCGTGAGACGGTGAGCAGCCTCGGGAACGCGGCGAGCATCGTCGGCGTGGGCGAGACCGACTACTGGAAGGCCGGTCGCGCGACGAGGGGCGAGTTCGAGCTGGCGTGCCTCGCGGTCATGCGGGCCGTCGAGGATGCCGGGCTCGACCTGTCCGACATCGACGGGATGTGCACGTACGCCAGCGAGCGGTCCACACCGATCGAGCTCGCGCCGGCCTTGGGCCTGGGTGACCTGCGGTTCGTCGACCTGTACCCCGGGGGCGGAAACGCTGCCGCCGGCGTGGTGCACAACGCCGCTCTGGCGATCTCGGCCGGCGTGGCGACGACCGTCGTGTGCTACCGGTCCTTGTGCCAGGGGCAGTTCCAGCGGTTCGGCCGGACGCTGGCGGGCACCGGGACGTCGACGTCGGCGAGCCGCGCGGTCGGCGGGCCGCACGCCTTCACGGCGCCGTTCGGGCTGCTGTCGCCCGCCCACGTCTTCGCGCTCGACGCCCGACGCCACATGCACGAGTTCGGGACGACGAGCGCACAGTTCGGCGCGGTGGCGGTGGCGTCGTACGCCAACGCGCAGCGGAACCCCCGCGCGGTCATGTACGGGCGGCCGTTGACGCTCGAGCAGCATCAGGCGTCGCGCCTGATCGCCGACCCGTACCGTCTGTACGACTGCTGCCAGGAGACCGACGGCGCCTGCGCGGTCGTCGTCACCTCGTCGGAGCGGGCGGCCGGCCTCCGCCACCCCCGGGTGCTCATCACCGCGGGCGCGCTGGGGATGATGGCCGGCGACGGCCTCGACCGCCAGTCGCGAGCGGCCGACCTCTGGACCACGGCGGGGATGACGTCGATCGCTCGGCAGCTCTACCGGGAGGCGGGGATCGGGCCCGAGGACATCGACGTCGCGCAGGTCTACGAGAACTTCACCGGACAGGTCGTCATGGCCCTCGAGGACTTCGGCTTCTGCGCGCGCGGCGAAGGAGGCCCCTTCGTGCAGTCCGGGGCGATCGACTGGCCCGACGGCGACCTGCCGATCAACACGTCGGGGGGGAACCTCGCCGAGGGCTACATGCACGGGTTGAGCCTGGTGATCGAGGGCGTCCGGCAGCTGCGGGGGACATCGACCTCGCAGGTCGAGGGGGCGGCGCACTGCCTGGTCGTGAGCGGGCCGAGCGCACCGCCGTCGAGCGCGCTCGTGTTGTCCCATGACTGACCGACCGTACCTCCACGAGGGCATGCCCCTGCCCCTGCCGGACGAGGTGACGGCCCCCTTCTGGGACGGGTGCGCGGCGCGCGAGCTGCGGATCCAGAGGTGTGCGGACTGCGGGACCCACCGGCACGTCCCCTCGGTGATCTGCAGCCGCTGCCGGTCGTTCGACCACACGTGGGACGTCTCGCAGGGGACCGGCCGGATCTTCAGCTACATCGTGGTGCACCGTTCGGTGCACCCGGCGACCGACACGCTCGTGCCCTACAACGTGGTCGTCATCGAGCTCGACGACTGCGGGAGCGTCCGGGTGACGAGCAACGTCGTCGGCTGCGCCAACGAGGACCTCTACGTCGGGATGCCGGTGCGCCTCGTGTGGGAGCAGGTGGATCCGACGCGCGCGCTCTACCGGTTCACGCCCTCGTAGAGCCCGCGCGCAACGGCTATTCTGACGCGGTCGTCACCGGACGGCGGAGGGGAGGGAACGTCGGATGTCGGGTCGTCTGGATGGCAAGGTGGCCTTCATCACCGGAGCAGCGCGGGGCCAGGGTCGGGCCCATGCCCTGCGGATGGCGGAGGAGGGTGCCGACGTCATCGCGGTGGACATCTGCCGCCCGATCGAGTCGAACCCGTACCCGCTGGCGACGCCCGAGGACCTGGCGGAGACCGAGCGGGCGGTCAAGGAGCTCGGCCGGCGCATCGTGGCCCGCCAGGGCGACGTCCGCGAGCGCAGCGAGCTGCGGGCGGTCGTCGAGCAGGGCCTGCAGGAGCTCGGGAAGATCGACATCGTGGTGGCCCAGGCCGGCATCCTGCCGATGGGCGACGGCGGCAACGCGATGGACTTCGTGGACGCCAGCGACGTCGATCTGATCGGGGTCATGAACGCGGTGGCGGTCAGCCTGCCCCACCTGCCCGACGGGGCGTCGATCATCATCACCGGGTCGACGGCCGCCATGATGTCCGGCACCGTGGAGGGCAACCCCGGCGGCGCGGGCTACGCCTGGGCGAAGAACGTGCTGATGGGCTACACGGAGCAGATGGCGCTGCACCTGGCCCCGCGCTTCATCCGGGTCAACTGCATCCACCCGACGAACGTGAACACCCACCTCATCCAGAACGAGCTCGTCTACAAGATGTTCTGCCCCGACATCGAGAACCCGACCCGGGAGGACGCCGAGCCCCGGTTCGTGCACTTCCAGGGCATGCCGATCCCCTACATCGAGCCCGTCGACAGCGCCAACCTGGCGGTGTTCCTCGCCTCCGACGAGTCGCGCTACATCACCGGCCAGCAGATCCGCATCGACGCCGCCTCGCTGCTGAAGTTCCCCAACGGCCCCGCCTGACCGTTCGCCGGGACCGTCCGGTCCGGTGGGCGCGGGCGGGACGGCTCCTCGGTCGGTTGGCGGCCGTGATGCGGTCGCCGTGGCGGACGGCGGGCACACCCTGTCGGACGGTCCCCGTTCGCCGCCGGGGGCGGTCGGGTGCACGGTTGGCCCCCGTCTTTTGATCTGACACTGGTGTCGGCTAGGTTCCGGGCATGGTTGCACGAAGGGTCGCGCTGGCCGGTGTCGCGCTCGCGGGTGTCGGGCCTGATGCTGGCGCGGGGGCGTCGCCGTACGGGTTGTTGGCCGACGCGGCGCGGCGGGCGATGGCGGAGGCGGGGTTGGGGCCCGGCGACGTCGACGGGTTCGCCTCGACGGCGTTGGGGATGCTGCCGCCGGTGGATGTGGCGGAGTACCTGGGTTTGCGGCCCCGGTGGATGGACTCGACGGGGGTGGGTGGCGCGTCGTGGGAGCTGATGGCGGGCCACGCGGTCGCAGCCATCGCCGCGGGCGAGGCCGACGTGGTGTTGCTGGCCTACGGTTCGACGGCGCGCAGTGATCTGCGGGCGGGTCTGCGCTCGGCGAACCTCGATTGGGGGGCGCGGGGGCCGCTGCAGTGGGAGGCGCCGTATGGGCACACGCTGATCTCGAAGTACGCGATGGCGGCGCGCCGGCACATGCACGAGTACGGCACCACCCTGGCGCAGTTGGCCGAGGTGGCGGTCTCGGCGCGGGCCAACGCCGCGGGCAATCCCGAGGCCGCGTTCCGCGATCCGATCACCGTCGACGACGTGCTCGGGGGCCGCATGATCGCGGACCCCTTCACGAAGCTGCAGTGCTGCATCCGCTCCGATGGCGGGGCCGCGGCGGTGTTGGTGGCCGAGGACCGCGTGGCGGACATCCCCACCACGCCGGTGTGGGTGCTGGGCGCAGCCGAGGCCGGCTCGCACGTGTCGATCAGCCAGTGGCCCGACTTCACCGCCGGGCCCGCGGCCGTCGCCGGCCCGCTCGCCTTCGCCCGCGCCGGGCTGACACCCGCGGACGTGGACGTGTGCGAGATCTACGACGCGTTCACCTACATGTTGCTGGTCACCCTCGAAGACCTCGGCTTCTGCGCCAAGGGCGAAGGCGGCACGTTCGTCGAGGACGGCCGGCTGCGCCTGGACGGCAAGCTGCCCACCAACACCGACGGCGGCGGCCTGTCCGCCTGCCACCCCGGCCAGCGCGGCCTGTTCCTGCTCGTCGAAGCCGTCCGCCAGCTGCGCGGCGACGCCGGCCCCCGCCAGGTCCCCAACGCCCGCATCGCCTGCGTCAGCGGCACCGGCGGCTGGTTCTGCTCCAACGGCACCATGCTGTTGGGCACTGTCTGACGTTATTGTCACCTCATGGATGGACTTCTGGAAGGCAAGGTCGCCATCGTCACCGGTGCCGGCCACGGGATCGGACGGGGCCACGCCCTGGAGCTGGCCAAGCACGGGGCCAAGGTGGTGGTCAACGACCTGGGGTCATCGGTGCACGGCGAGGGCTCGGGGCGCGACGCCGACGACGTCGTCGACGTCATCCGCAAGCGAGGGGGCTCGGCGGTCGCCGACTACGGCGACGTCGGCGACGAGGCCCAGGCCGACGCCATGATCGAGCGGGCGCTGAGCGAGTTCGGCCGGCTCGACGTCCTGGTCAACAACGCCGGCATCGTGCGCGACCGCGCCGTGTGGAACATGAGCGTCGACGACTTCGACCTCGTGATGCGCGTCCATCTCCGGGGGTCCTGGCTGACGTCGCGCGCCGCGGCGCGCCACTGGCGCGAGATCGCCAAGGCGAAGGGCGGCAAGGTGGCAGGCCGCATCATCAACACCACCTCGGGCGCCGGCCTGCACGGCAACTTCGGCCAGACCGGCTACGCCGCCGCCAAGGCGGCGATCATCGGCCTGTCACTCACCCTCAGCCTGGAGCTGGCCGGCATGGGCGTCACCGTCAACGTCATCAGCCCCGGCGGCTACACCCGGCTGACGGCGACGATGCCGGGAGCGGAGCCGCCCCGGGAGGCGGACGAGCGGCCCGAGGACGAGTTCGACCCCATGGATCCCACGCTGTCCTCCCCCGTGGTCGCCTGGCTGGCCAGCGACGAAGCCGCCCACATCAGCGGCCAGGTCATCCGCGCCGTCGCTGAGGACGCCCAACTCCTGCGCGGCTGGCACGTCGACGCCGCAGTCAAGAACGGCGGCCAACGCTGGGATGCCACCAAGCTCGGGACCCTCTTCGCCACCGACCTGTTCCGCACCCGCGCCCCCGGACTCCGCCTCGGCGGCTGAGCACCGTGGGGGGACGGTTGCCGGTTCCGGGCAGCCGTCCCCCCGGGCTCCGGGTGCGGCTCCGGAGGCGCTCGATGGCGGGCGCACGCCCTCGCCGAGGGCGCCGCAGGCGGACGGCGGCCACAGCGCCGTTCCCTCGACGCCGAACGTGAATCTGACGCACTTGTCACCACGGCGGCGGTGGCGGTAGCGTCGGCGTCGCATGGATCTGGATCTGGCTCCTGATGTGGTCGCCTTCCGGGAGGAGGTGCGGACCTGGTTGCACGAGAACGGCCCCGCCGAGCCTCGGCCGCCGCGGGGCAAGGCGATGCGGGATTTCGACACCGCCTGGCAGCGCACCCAGTGGGAGGGGGGATGGGCCGGCATCAACTGGCCCGTCGAGTACGGCGGCCGAGGCCTGTCGCTGCTGCAGCAGGTGATCTGGTACGAGGAGTACGCCCGGCTGGGCCTGCCGGCGGTCGACTGCTGCTTCGTGGGGCTCAACCATGGGGGCCCGACGCTGATCGTGCGGGGCAACGAGGAGCAGAAGGCCACGCACCTGCCGCCGATCCTCCGCGGTGACGCGGTGTGGGCCCAGGGGTTCTCCGAGCCGGATGCGGGGTCGGATCTGGGGTCGTTGCAGACCCGGGCAGAGGTCGACGGCGACGAGTTGGTGGTGACCGGCCAGAAGGTGTGGACCAGCTTCGCCGATGTCGCCGATGTGCAGGAGTTGCTGGTACGCACCAACCGCGACGCACCCAAGCACAAGGGCATCACCTGGGTGGTCTGCGACATGCACAGCCCCGGCATCGACATCCGCCCGATCGAGACCATCGACGGTGACGCCCACTTCGCCGAGGTGTTCTACGACGAGGTACGCATCCCGATCACCAACGTGGTGGGCGCCATCGACGACGGCTGGAGCGTGGCCATGTCGACGCTGTCCTTCGAACGGGGAACTGCGTTCACCGGCAGCCAGGTCAAGCTGAACGACACCGTGGAGCGGCTCATCGACCTGGCCCGGGAGCGGGTCGGCCCCGACGGCCGGCCGGTGATCGCAGACGAGGAGATCGCCCGCCGCCTGGCCACCGCCCGTGCAGAGGTCGCCGCGCTGCGCTCGATGACCTATGCGGGTGTGTCCCGCAACAGCCGCCACGCGATGCCCGGGCCCGAGGGGTCGATCCTCAAGCTGTTCTACGCGCAGGTCTCCCAGGGCGTCTACCGGCTCGCCACCGACATCCTGGGCGCCGATCTGTTGCGACCCGGCGCCATCGGCGGCGTGGACTGGCACCACGACTACCTCGCCGCCTACGCGAACTCCATCGCCGGAGGGACCTCGGAGATCATGAAGAACATCATCGGCGAACGAGTGCTGGGGCTTCCCCGCTGATGGACCTGCTGCCCACCCCCGAGCAGGAAGAGATCATCACCTCGGTCGCCGCGTTCCTGGGCGCCGAGCTGCCCATGGCCCGCCTGCGCGAGCTCCACGGCCAAGGCGCGCCCCTCGAGGCGGGCGTGTGGCGCCAGTGCGCCGCGCTGGGGTGGTTCGGTCTCGGCCTCGCCGAGAGCGCCGGCGGTGTCGGCTACGGCCTGGCCGAAGAGGCGCTGCTCTTCCGCGAGATCGGCCGCCACCTCGCCCCCGGCCCCCTGCTGCCCACCGTGCTGGCGGCGCGCGTCGCCGCCGGGCCCCGCCGCGACGCCATCCTCGACGGCAGC
>DASSGC010000417.1:0-3989 GCA_035693765.1 Acidimicrobiales bacterium | reverse complement strand
TCCGTCCGGAGACCATGTGGGACACGAGTCGTCGGCGGTATCCGACCCGGCTACTTCGAGCGCACGGGGGTCCTGGCCCGGCCGGACGAGGTAGAGGTCGCCGTCGGTGTCCAGCACCACCCACCCGTTGGGCTGTGTCACGCCTTGAGGCACCGTCTCCTCATCGACGGAGCGCGGGACCTCCTCTTCTTCGCGGGTGGACCGGTCCGCGGAGGCCACCACGGCGGCGGCCGCCACACTGGCCGCGGCCAAGACGATCGCGGCCCCGAGCACCCGCCGGCTGTGGTGGCGTCCCGGGGGACGTTGCGAGTCCCCAGGCTCCAGCTCGATCGTGCGGGCGGTGGCCTCGTCGGTCGACACGTCCGCTGACGGCGCCTCCGCCATGATCGCCTCGAGCTGATCGCCGAGCGCGGCGACGAAGCGCGGGTCCGGCTCATGACGCCGGTGGATGGCACGAAGATCGAGGTCGTCACTCATGGGGCAATCCCTGGTAGGCCGCGCGAAACGCCGCTCGCGCGCGGGACAGGACCTGCTCGGTCGCTTCGATCGAACGTCCCAGTAGCTCCGCTACAGCTGGGACGCTCAGCTCGTCCACGTGGCGCAACACCAACGCGGCGCGGTAGGTCGGGTTCAGGCCCGCGAGCGCAGCGGACGCCACGCTGGGGTCGACCGGTAGGGGCTGTTCGGCGTGGGGCGGCTCGGGCTCCAATGAGGCGACGGCTGCCAGCTTCCTGTCTTCTCTTGCCCGGGCCCGCCAGTGGTCCACCAGCTTGTTCCGGGCAACCGCGATCAACCACCGCAGCTCGACAACCTCCCCGCGGGTAGCGCGATCGGCCCCGGCGATGAACACCTCCTGGGTCAGATCCTCCGCCGCTCCCCGATCACCGACCCGGCTCGCCAGGTACGAGTACACCTCGGGGACAGACCGCCGATACAGATCCACGAACTCACGGCCCGTGGTGGCCTCGTCGGTAGCGCCGCCCGCTCTGCCCATCATTTCCTACATCGTCTCGCAACCGTCCGTTCCGCCGGTGCCAGACGATGTTCTCCGCGATGCAGCCCGGACTTGCCCCCCGCCTCCGCGCAAGTGACCGACTCGGCGTTCAGTCACGGTGTCGCTGCCTCACACACCCCCAGGGACGCGCGTTGCTGCGCGAACAGAGCGGTCCTGATCGGCGGTTGGTTCCGCCGGAGATCCCTCGGTGGGAACACCGCGACGTAGGGCCTCCTCCATGTGGCGGAGGACCGGCGGCACGCCTGCTCGCACAGCGTTAGCGCTGTCCTCCGCTGCGGAGCAATTGTCAAGACGTGTGGTTCGCAATGTTGATGATCTGCTGATGGAGGTCGGGGTTGGTGAACAAAGCGGACGCAGTGTCAGCGGAGGGGGTGGCGGCGAGTTCGGCGTAGGTGCCGCCTGCCTCCTCGATGATGGGGACGAGCGCTGCAATGTCCCAGGGGCCAGCCCCGAGCAGGAGGAACGCATCGAGTTGTCCAGTGGCGACCAGCAGAGCGCCGTGGCAAGTTCCAGTGCCCGTGGACGGCTTACGGATCGGGCTGGATGTACGTGTGGCGTCGGTCCAGTCCGTCTCCGGACTGGTGCGACGGACGGCGGCGGCGAGGCGGGCGGCGATGGCCAGATCGGATGGACTCAAGCGCGCGGGCGGGGGCCAGATGCCGACGGCCGCTTCGCCGAGGCTGCTCGCGCCAGTGATGGTCACATGCTGGACGGTTGTGGAGGCGGCGGAATCCGTGGCTTGTGTCCACGCGCCGGTTCCTCGTGCCGCCCACCATCGGCGACGCAGGGCCGGTGCGGTGACCAGTCCCAGTAGAACGGTCCCGTCTTCTTCGAGGGCGATCAGGGTGCTCCACTCTCGTTCGCCGGCCAGGAAGCTGGCGGTGCCGTCGATGGCGTCGATGACCCAGCGACGTCTCCCGCGCCCGGAGGTGCCGAATTCCTCGCCGAGCACGCCATCGTCGGGGCGTTCTCGCTGGATCAAGTTGCGCAGGGTGCGCTCGATCTGCTCGTCGGCGATGCTGACGGGGCTGCCGTCGCTCTTGTAACGCCACGACGCGTCGGCAGAACTGAAGCGCTGCAGTGCGATCGTGTCGGCGGCATCGGCCAGGCGGTGGGCAAAGGCGAGGTCCGGATGGGTGCCGGTCATGCTGCCGCCTCGCCGCGCTCTACTCAGCGGTCGTTCCCCAGTGCTCCATGGCGCTGTGGCCCCGCTTGCCACCAGACCCACCCTCGGGCGGCACCTTCTTGAGCGATCCCATGCGCACACTCTGCCCTGAATGAAGATCGGGTGCGGGCGTTGCGAGTGGTTCGTAGCGTCTCGAGGTCCGGTGGGCGGTCTCTCCTTTGCCCTGCCGTTGATGGCTTTCGAGCGAACGGGCTGCTTGCCGGATCTCGCCGCGGCGTGGCTCGAAACAGGGGCGAGGCATCGACCCGATTCAGGACTGCCCGCCGGGGCTCATCCCATTGGCATGTCCGGAGGAGGTTCGGGTGTTCATCATCGGAGTTGATCCCCATAAGGCATCGCACACTGCGGCGGTGCTCGATCGCGACGAGCAGCTTGTCGGCGAGGTTCGCGTGCGCGCAGACAGGTCCCAGCGCGATCGGTTGCTCGAGTTCGCGGCGCCGTTCCAGCCGCGGACCTGGGCGATCGAAGGAGCGACCGGAACCGGCGCGCTGCTGGCCCAGCAGCTGGTCGCAGTCGGCGAGGCCGTGGTTGATGTGCCCCCGAAGCTCTCGGCTCGGGTGCGTCTGCTGGCCACTGAGCGCAGTGACAAGACCGACGCCTTCGACGCCCGGTCCGCCGCGGTGGTGGCGTTGCGACACCGATCGCTGCGCCCGGTCGCGGCCGAGGACCACGCAGCGGTGCTACGGGTGCTGGCGAAGCGTCACCACGACCTCGCCGCGCAACGGACCCGAGTCGTGTGCCGGCTGCACGCCGTCCTGTGCCAGCTCGTCGAAGGAGGCCTGACCAGGGATCTCACTGCGAACAAAGCCGCCGCGGTGCTGCGACGCATCCGCGCAGGCACCGCCGTGGCCGCGGAACGGCGCCGCCTCGCGGTCGAGCTGCTGAGCGAGCTCCGGCGGGTCGACACCGAGCTCACCTCGCTCCGCCACCGCACACGCGACGCGGTCGCTGCGTCCTCGACGACCGTCACTGAGATCTTCGGGGTCGGCCCAACCATGGCCGCCTACCTCATCGGCTACAGCGGCGACATCCGCCGGTTCCCGACGGCCGGGCACTACGCCCGCTACAACGGCACCGCCCCCATCGAAGCGTCCTCGGGCGAACGGATCCGGCACCGACTGAACCCCCGCGGCAACCGACAGCTCAACCACGCGCTCCACATCGCTGCGGTCACCCAGATCAGGAACAAGACCCCGGGCCGCGCCTACTACGACCACAAGCTCGCCGAGGGCAAGACCCGCAAGGAAGCACTCCGCGCGCTCAAGCGCCGCATCAGCGACGCCGCCTACCGACAGCTCCTCGCCGACACCACCCGCTGATCAAGCGGGGCCCGGGAGGACAGCCAGGGACGACTCTTCAATCCTGCGTGGCCGGCTGAACCCTGAACCCGGCACTTCGGAACAGTCACTCCCGGGCCCGCCACCGACCCTACGCCCGCTCGCCCAGCGGCGCTCGCGCGCGCCCGCGTCCAGGCCCTTGACACAAACAGGGTTCGCTCGCAGCGTCAGATCGGCAGATACGTCGCACTGGCGGGCTCAGCCCAGCGGAAGGTCGAACAAGGCCAGCTCGGCAGCACCAGGCGCCTCAAACCTCGCCAGCCACTCGTCGAAGTCCTCGCGGCTGATGGGGTGGCTGTCCCAGGGTGGCTGCTTGTTTCGAGCTTCGATCCGCCGCCAGAGCTCTTCAGCCGGCGCATCGAGATAGTGCAGCTCCACGCCCACACCGAGCCGGCGCGCAGTCTCCCGCATCGCATCGCGTTCTGTCCGCGCCCACAGCCCGAAGTCGACG
>DASSGC010000416.1:0-5855 GCA_035693765.1 Acidimicrobiales bacterium | reverse complement strand
GCCCGACCTGCGGGCCTCCCCGGGGGCGCTCGCGATCGCCCGAGACGTGGTGCGGGTCGCCGGGCCCGAGGCCGTCGCCTACCTGCAGGGCCAGGTGAGCCAGGACGTCGAGCACCTGGCGACCGGGGCGACCGCCTGGTCGTTCGTGCTCCAGCCGACCGGCAAGGTCGCGGCCTGGGTGCGGCTCACCCGCACGGCCGACGACGAGGTGGTGGTCGACGTCGACGGCGGACACGGCGACGCGGTGCTGGCGCGGCTGCGCCGCTTCCTCCTGCGCACCAAGGCCGACGTCGACCGGCTGGCGTGGCGGGCGGTCGCCGTCCGCGGCCCCGGCGCGGTCGCGCTCGCCGACGCGGCGGGCGACCCCGGTGCCGAGCTCGCGGTCCCGGCGGCCTGGCCCGGCGTCGAGGGCGTCGACCTGCTGGGTCCCGATCCCCGCCTCCCCGCCGGCGTCCCGGTGGTCGGGGCCGCCGCCTACGAGTCGCTCCGCATCCGGGCGGGCGTGCCGGCGATGGACAGCGAGCTCACCGAGGCGACCATCCCGGCCGAGGCGGGGCAGGGCGTCATCGACCGCTCGGTCAGCTTCACCAAGGGCTGCTTCACGGGACAGGAGCTGGTGGCGCGGATCGACAGCCGGGGCGGCAACGTCCCCCGGCACCTGCGGGGCCTGGTCGTTCGCGGCGACCCGCCGGCGCCCGGCGCGGTCGTCTCCGTCGACGGGGCCGAGGTGGGGCAGGTGACCTCCGCGGCGCCCCATCCGGAGGCTGGCAGCGTGGCGCTCGCCTACATCCGGCGGGCCGTGTCCCCGCCGGCGGACGCCACGGTGGCGGTGCGCACGGGCACGGCGCCGGCCACGGTGGTCGATCTGCCGTTCGCACGCTGACGCGGGGGAGGCCGATGTCGGGACAGCCGTCGCACTACGAGATGCTCGGCGTGGCCGCCACCGCGTCGGCCGAGGAGGTGCGGGCCGCGTTCCGCCGCGCCGCCCGCGACCATCACCCCGACGCAGGCGGCGACAGCCGGCGGATGCGGGACCTCAACGCCGCCTGGCACGTGCTCGGCGACCCGGCCCGACGGGCGGCCTACGACCGCGGGCTGGCCGCACGCGCCGCCACCGCGTCGCCCGCCGCGGCCGGGCCGGCCGATACGGCAGGCGACACGGGCGGCTGGGAGGTCGACGCCGACGGCTACCGCACCGCCGAGGAGTGGGCGGAGCTGGCGGACGACCGTCCCTTCGGCGAGACCCGGGCGCTCGAGGGCTGGTGGGCGATCCTGCCCCCGGCGACGTTGGTCGCGGCGGTCGCCGCGTTCTTCGGCGCGTTCATCTTCGGGTCGTCCGGCCTGCTGGCGCTGGCGGGTGGCCTGTGCCTGCTGGCCGCCGGGCTGTTCGTGCTCGCCCCGTTGCGGGCGATGAGCCGTCGGTGAGCCGCGGCCGGGCGGTGCGGCGGGACACCTGAGTAGGGTCCGGTCCATGTCGGAGATCACCTACATCGTCAAGATCACGGCGGCCGAGGGGAAGCTCGACGAGGCGCTCGCCGTCCTCGGCACGCTCGTCGACGCGGCCGACGCGGAGCCGGGCACGCTGGCCTACGAGCTCCACACCGACGCGGGCGATCCCGACGTCATCTGGTTCTACGAGCGGTACGCCGACAAGGCGGCGTTCGACGCCCACGTGTCCAGCGCCGCGATGGCCGAGGTGATGGGCCGGATGGGGTCGCTCGTCGCCGGCCCGCCCGACATGCGGCGGGTCGACCTGGTGCGGCGCAAGGGCGAGAGCGCCTGAGCCGGAGCGGGATGGCGACGTACCTCGACCGCATCCTCGCCGCCCACCGGGCGGCGGCCGAGGCCGACGACCGCGACGAGGCCGGCCTGGTGGTCGAGGCCCGGGCCCAGGCCCCCGCCCGGGGGTTCGGCGCCGCGCTGCGCCGGGCCGCCGGGCTCGGGGTCATCGCCGAGGTCAAGCGGCGGTCGCCGTCCCGGGGCGACCTGGCCGCGGGCCTCGACCCCGCCGCGCTGGCCCGCGCCTACGCCGCGGGCGGGGCGACGTGCCTGTCGGTGCTGACCGACGCCGACCACTTCGGTGGGTCGCCGGACGACCTGCGGGCGGCCCGCGGCGCCGTGGGCCTGCCGGTGCTGCGCAAGGACTTCACGGTGTGCGCCGCCGACGTGTGCGACGCCCGGATCATGGGGGCCGACGCGGTGCTCCTGATCGCCGCCGCGCTCGACGACGACGAGCTGGGCGACCTGCACACGCTGGCCCTCGACGTCGGGCTCGACGTGCTGGTCGAGGTGCACGACGAGCAGGAGCTGGCGCGGGCGCTGGCCGTCGGCGCCGACCTGGTGGGGGTCAACCAGCGCGACCTGGTCACCTTCGAGGTCGACCACGAGCGGGCCGTGCGGGTGGGCCGGTCGCTGCCCGACTCGGTGGTGCGGGTGGCGGAGTCCGGCATACGCGGTCCCGACGACGCCCGCGCGCTGGCGGCGGCCGGGTTCGACGCGGTGCTGGTGGGCGAGTTGCTGGTGACCGCCGACGACCCGGCGGCGGCGGTGGCGCAACTGCGGGCGGCCGCCTGACGGCCGGACGCGCATGTGCATGTGCCTGCTCATGTAGGCATGCTGCGCATGCTGACCCATCGCTTGCAGGTGCTCCTCGACGAGGACCGCTGGCAGCGGCTGGAGCGCGAGGCCGGGCGCCGCGGCGTCGCGGTCGCGGTGATCGTCCGCGAGGCCATCGACGAGGTGCTCGCGCCGGACCGCGCTGACGACCGGCGCGCCGCCGCCCACAGGATCCTCCAGGCACCGCCGATGGACGTGCCGGCCGACCCGACCGACCTCAAGCGCGAGATCGCCGACACGCGGTCCCGCTGGTCATGATCGTCGTCGACACCAGCGTGCTCATCTACGCGACCGGCCGGGACCACCCGCTGCGGGCGCCGTGCCGGTGCCTGGTGGAGGCGATCGGCGACGGCCGCATCGAGGCCACCACGACCGTCGAGGTCGTACAGGAGTTCGTGCACGTGTGTGCCCGTCGCGTCCCGCGGGTCGACGCGGTCGACTACGGCCGCGAGCTCTCTCGGCTCCTCCGGCCCCTCCTCACGCCCCAGGAGGGCGACCTGCTGCGCGGGCTCGACCTGTTCGAGCGGCATGACGGGATCGGCATGTTCGATGCCGTGCTGGCCGCGACGGCGCTGGCGGCGGGCGACGGGGTGTGCCTCGTCTCCGGAGATCGGGGCTTCGCCATGGTGCCGGGCCTCCACCACCTCGATCCCGCCGACGACGGCTTCCTGCCCGCTCTCGGCATCGGCTGACGGGCGGGCGGGTATCCCACTGCGGGCGAGGCCGCCGGGGTCTGTAGCCTGCGAGCGGTGTTCGTCAAGGTGTGCGGGATCACGAGCGAGGAAGATGCCCTGCTGGCGGTGGCCATGGGGGCCGACGCCCTGGGCTTCGTGTTCGCGCCCTCGCCCCGCCAGATCGCGCCGCAGAAGGCGGCCGACATCGTCAAGCGGCTGCCGGCCGAGATCGTCACCGTCGGCGTCTTCCGCGACGAGAGCCGGCAGCGGGTCGTCGACATCGTCCACCGGTCGCGCCTGCGGGCCGCCCAGCTCCACGGACGCGAGTCGAGCGCCGACTGCCATTGGATCCACCAGCGCGTGCCCCTCGTCATCAAGGCCTTCGCCGCGGGCGACCCGCGCCTCGACGACGCCGACGAGTACGGCGCCGACGCCATCCTCATCGACTCGACCGCCCCCGGCTCGGGCCAGGTGTTCGACTGGTCCCTGGCCGAGGGCGCGCCGTCCAACCGGCGGGTGATCCTGGCCGGCGGGCTGACCCCCGCCAACGTCGCCGACGCGGTGCGCGTCGTCCGGCCCTGGGGCGTCGACGTGTCGACGGGGGTCGAGTCGTCGCCGGGCCGCAAGGACGCCCGCAAGATGCGGTCGTTCATCGAGGCCGCCAAGGCGGCCGAGCCGCCGGAGCCACCCGAGCAGGGCGACCGCCTCGTGCGCCCGTTCGACTGGATGGTCGACGAGCGGCCGTGACCGCCCGTCGCTCCCGGCGCGGCGCCGTCCCCCGTCCCATCCCCGACCCCTGGACCCCGACATGAGCGACACCGTCCCCGCCCCCGTCATGGGCGACCCCGGCGCGTCCGGGCGCTTCGGCGCCTTCGGCGGGCTGTACGTCCCGGAGACCCTGGTCCCCGCGTGCCAGGAGCTGGACATCGCCTTCCGGGAGGCCTGGGCGGATCCCGGCTTCCGGGCCGAGCTCGACCGGCTGCTGCGCGACTACGCCGGCCGCCCGTCGCTGCTGACCGAGTGCGCCAACCTCTCGGCCGAGCTCGGCGTGCGGCTGCTGCTCAAGCGCGAGGACCTCAACCACACGGGGTCGCACAAGATCAACAACGTGCTCGGCCAGGCGCTGCTGGCCAAGCGGATGGGCAAGACCCGCCTGGTGGCCGAGACCGGTGCCGGCCAGCACGGCGTGGCCACGGCCACGGCCGCCGCGCTCCTCGGCCTCGACTGCGTCGTCTACATGGGCGAGGTCGACATGGCGCGCCAGGCGCTGAACGTCTTCCGCATGCGGTTGCTGGGCGCCGAGGTGCGGCCGGCCACGTCCGGGAGCCGCACGCTCAAGGACGCGGTCAACGAGGCGCTGCGCGACTGGGTCGCCACGGTCGAGACCACCCACTACTGCCTGGGCTCGGCGATGGGGCCCCACCCCTACCCGTACATGGTCCGCGAGCTGCACCGGGTGATCGGCGACGAGGCCCGCGCCCAATGCCGCGACCAGGTGGGGCATGATCCGGACGTGGTGGTGGCGTGCGTGGGCGGGGGCTCCAACGCGATCGGGATCTTCTCCGGCTTCGCCGACCTGCCCGCGGTCGAGCTGGTCGGGGTCGAGCCGGCCGGCGGCGCGGCGCTGGGCCGGGGCATCCCCGGCGTGGTCCACGGCTCGAAGTCGTTCCTCCTCCAGGACGAGGAGGGCCAGGTGCTCGAGGCCGAGTCGGTCTCCGCCGGGCTCGACTACCCGGGCGTGGGGCCGGAGCACGCCCACCTGGCCGAGCTGGGCCGCGCCCGTTACGAGTCGGTGACCGACGCCGAGGTGCTCGACGCGTTCGAGCTGCTGGCCCGCACCGAGGGCATCATCCCCGCGCTGGAGTCGGCGCATGCCCTGGCCTGGGTGAGTCGCGAGCGGGCCGCACTGGCCGGCAAGGTGGTCCTCGTCAACCTGTCGGGCCGGGGCGACAAGGACGTGGCCCAGGTGGCCCAGATCCTCGGGGCCGACCTGTCGGGCACGGGGCTGTCGTGAGCGTCGTGACGGGGACCGGCCACACGACGGGCGAGGCCGGGGGCCCCGGCGCCTCCGGTGCCCTGGAGTCCCGGCTGCGGGCGGCCCGGGACCGGGGCCGCAAGCTGCTGGTGCCCTACGTGACCGGCGGGTTCCCGGGCTGGGAGCGCACGGTCGAGGCGTGCGCCGCATCGGGCGCCGACGCCATCGAGGTCGGCATCCCGTTCTCCGACCCGGTCATGGACGGGCCCACCATCCAGGAGGCGTCCGAGCGGGCTCTGGCGGCCGGGGCCCGGCCCCAGGACATCGTCGGCGCCGTGGGCGACCTCGACACCGGAGGGGTGCCGCTGGTCGTGATGACCTACTACAACACGGTCCACCGCTACGGCCACGAGCGGTTCGCGCAGTCGCTGGCCGCGGCGCGGGTGGCGGGGGCGATCGTGCCCGACCTGCCCCTGGAGGAGGTGGGACCGTGGGCCGAGGCCGCCGACGCCGCCGGCGTCGAGACCGTCCTGCTCGCCGCCCCCACCGGCTCGGACGAGCGGTTGGCCCGCATCTGCGCCCGCACCCGG
>DASSGC010000415.1:0-9932 GCA_035693765.1 Acidimicrobiales bacterium | reverse complement strand
CCGACGCCGGCCAGCGGGCGGCCATCGTCCAGGCGGCCGCCCGGGGCCAGGTCACGCTCGTCCGCACCACGCACGTCACCCGGCGATCGACGTCCACCGGTGCCGACGTCCCGCCGCCGGGCGCACCCGATCCCGGCGCCGAGGGCCGCGGCGGGCCGGCCGGCAGGATGGTGACGTCCCCGCCCGGCACCTCGCCGCAGGCGACCGCACCGGCCCCGCCGCCCACCGACGCTCCGCCGCCCGAGGGGGGCACGGGCTGATGGCCACCGACCGCTTCGTGGTCCTGGGGCTGGCGCGGGCCCGCACCGACTGGTTCGGCGAGGTGGCCCGATGGGCGACGTCGGCGGCGCTGCCGGTCGACTTCGTCAAGGTGGTGTCGCTCGAGGAGGCGCGCGCCCGGCTGCGGTCGGGCCGCCCGTTCTCCGCCCTGCTGGTCGACGCCGGCCTCGCCGCCCTCGACCGCGACCTCGTCGAGGTGGCGGTCCAGCACCGCTGCGCGGTCGTGGCGGTCGACGACGGGCGAGCCGCCCGCGCCTGGCACGACCTCGGGGTCCACGCGGTGCTGGGCCAGGGCTTCGGCCCCGACCAGCTGCTCGACGCCCTGCGCGCCGTGGCCCGCCCGCTCAGCCGGGGCGACGACCTGATCGTCCCGACCCGGCGGGACCTGGACGCCGAGCCCGACGCGTGGCGGGGGCGGTTCGTCGCCGTCACCGGCGCCGGCGGCGTGGGCCGGTCGACCGTCGCCCTGGCCCTGACCCACGCGCTGGCGGCCGACCCGCGCGACCGGGGGTTGGTGGTGCTGGCCGACCTCGCCCTCCGCGCCCAGCAGGCACTGCTTCACGACGCTGGCGACATCGTGCCCGGGCTCCTCGAGCTGGTCGAGGCCCACCGGGGCGCCGCCGTGCCGGTCGACCAGGTGCGGTCGCTGTGCTTCGCGCTGCCCGACCGTGGCTACGACCTGCTGCTCGGGCTGCGCCGCCACCGGGACTGGACGGCCGTCCGGCCCCGGGCCCTGGCGGCCGCGCTCGACGGGTTGCGGCGCGCCTACCGGCTGGTGGTGGCCGACGTCGACGCCGACGTCGAGGGGGAGGCCCAGTGCGGCTCGCCCGACGTCGAGGACCGCAACACGATCGCCCGCCTCGCCCTGGCGGGCGCCGACCTCGTGCTCGCGGTCGGCCTCCCCGGCATCGGCGGGCTCCACGCGCAGATCCGCGTGGTGCGCGACCTGCTGGAGCTGGGCGTGGCCGGCGAGCGGATCGTCCCCGTCGTGAACCGCGCCCCCCGCAACCCCCGGCAGCGGGCCGAGTGCGGGAGCGCCCTGGCGGCGTTGCTGGCAGCGACCGATCCCGGTGTCGCGCTCGGCGCCACGGCGGTGTTCGTGCCCGAGCGCCGGCGCCTGCCCGAGATGCTGCGCGACAACGCGGCGCCGCCCGCCGCGCTGGCGAGACCGCTCGCCGGCGCCGTGCGCGGGCTGCTGGAGCGTGCCCGCCACGCCGAGCATGCGCCGGGTGCGGCCGGCCTCCCGCCGCTCGAGCCCGTGCCGGTCGCCCCCGGGTCGCTCGGGAGCTGGGCCGCCGACGGGACCGGTCGGCCGTGAGCCGCGCCGCCGGTCCGGCCGGTGTCCGCATCTCGCCGCTCGTCGAGATCGAGCGCGCCGTGCAGGAGCGGGCCAAGGACGTGTCGCTGCAGATGTCGTCGCCCGACGGTGAGGCCAGGCTGCGCGCGCTCATCGCCGAGGAGGTGACCCGGTGGAACGACGACTACCGCCGGGGGCGGCGGTCCTTCGAGCTGGCCGACCCGGCCCTGGTGGCGGAGCGGGCGTTCCGCAACCTGGCCCGGTACGGGCCGCTCACGCCGCTGCTGGCCGACGACGACGTGTGGGAGGTGATGGTCAACGCGCCCGACACGATCTTCGTGCGCCGGCACCGGGGGCCGTCCGGCTACCACGACGAGGTCTTCCACGACGACGACCACGTCTCCCGGACGCTCACCAAGCTGCTCGACGACGCGTCCGCCGCCCACCGCAAGCTCGACCCGGCCGAGGGGCTCCAGGACGCGCAGCTCGACGACGGCGCCCGCGTCCACATCGTGCACGGCGACGTCGCCCGGGGCGGCCACGTGCTGGTGAACATCCGCAAGTTCACCGGCATCCCGTTCCGCAGCCTCGCCGAGCTGGTCGAGCGCGACATGCTCAGCCCCCAGGCCGCGGCGTTCCTCCGGGCCTGCGTGCAGGCCCGCCTGTCGATCGTGTTCGCCGGTCCGCCGGGCTCCGGCAAGACGACGCTCCTGTCGTGCACGACGGCCGAGCTCGACCCGGCCCTGCGGGTGGTGGTGGCCGAGGAGGTCTTCGAGTCGGACGTGCCGGTGCCCAACGTCGCCCAGATGCAGACGCGCGCCGCGCGCCCCGACCGCCCCGCGGTCGACCTGCGCCGCCTGGTCGCGGGGTTCCTGCGGATGGCGCCCGACGTGGCCATCGTCGGCGAGGTCCGCGACCGCGAGGCACTGCCCCTGCTGCTCACGCTGTCGTCGGGCGTCACGGGCTACACGACGATCCACGCGGGGTCCGCCCGCCAGGCGCTCACCCGGCTGCGGTTCGTGTGCCAGCTCGCCGACGCTGCGGCCAGCCTGCCGCTGGCGGCGCTCAATACGCTGGTGAGCGAGAGCATCGACGTGGTCGTCCACTGCACCAGGACGGCGGCCGGCCCGCGGGTGATGGAGGTGGCGCTGGTCGAGGACCTGGCGGGCGGGGCCGAGGCCACGCACTTCACCCTGACCGAGGTGTTCCGCAGAGCGGGCGCCGGTGCTCCGCTGGCCTGGACTGGCGACATGCCGGCCCGGGTCGTGCGCCCGCTGGCCGACGCCGGCTACGACATCCGGGCCCTGCTCCACGCGCGCGGGGGCCGGGTGTGACCGGCCTCGCGCTGGCGCTGTGTGCCGCCGGGGGGACGTTCTACCTCTACACGGCCGTCGTGTTCGGGTGGCGGGGCCTCGGGCTCGGTCCGGCCGCGGCCCGTCGGAGGCGGCGGCGCCCCCGCGCGGCCGAGTGGATGGCCCAGGCCGGGCTGGCGGAGGTCGATCCCCGCGAGCTGGCGGCGGTGTCGGCCGGGCTGACGGCGATCGGCGCGGTGGCCGGGCTGGCGATCTTCGGCGGGCCGCTGCCGGCGCTCGTGCTCGGGCTGTGCCTCGGGACCGCGCCCCTCGCCTCGTACCGCGTGCGCCGGAGGCAGCGGCGGAGCGCGGCCCAGGAGTCGTGGCCCCGGCTCATCGAGGAGATCCGCATCCTCACGTCGTCGCTGGGTCGGTCGGTCCCCCAGGCGCTGTTCGAGGCGGGCCGGTCCGCGCCGGAGAGCCTGCGACCGGCCTTCGCCGCGGCCGAGCGCGAGTGGCTGCTGTCGACCGACTTCGAGCGGACGATCGCGGTGCTCAAGGGCGCCCTGGCCGACCCCACGGCCGACGCTGCGGCGGAGACCCTGCTGGTGGCGCACGAGATCGGCGGCACCGATCTCGACCGGCGTCTCGACGCCCTCATCGAGGACCGGGTGATCGACGTCCAGGGCCGCAAGGATGCCCGCGCCAAGCAGGCGGGCGTGCGGTTCGCTCGAAGGTTCGTGCTGCTGGTGCCGCTCGGCATGGCGCTGGTGGGCATGAGCATCGGCGACGGTCGTGCCGCCTACGCCACTCCCTGGGGGCAGGTGATGGTGGCGTTCGGGCTGATGGCGATCGCGGGCTGCTGGGCGTGGGCGGGGTGGCTGCTGCGGCTGCCCGAGGAGGAACGGGTGTTCCACGCATGAGCGTCCGGCTGCTGTCCCTGGTCGGCCTGTCGCTGTTCACCGGGTCGACGCTGCTCCTCAGCCGGCTCCGCTGGTTCCGGCGGCGGCCGCTCGTCGACCGCCTCGCCCCCTACGTGCCCGGGGGGTCGGGTGCCCGGCGGGCGGGGGCCATCATGTCGGCGGGCTCGTTCGTGCAGGTGATCGGCCCCCTGGCGCAGGCGGTCGGCGGCTGGGCGGCGCGGAGCCTGGGGGTGAGCGAGCCGTTGGCGGTCCGGCTCGAGCGGGTCCACTCGCCGCTCGACGTCACCGCGTTCCGGGTGCGGCAGCTCGCGTGGACGGTCGCGGGCCTCGTCGCGGCCGCCGCGGTCTCCGTGCCCGCCGGGCTGTCGGGCTCGCTTGCGGTCGTGGTGGGCCTGGGCGGTGCCGCCCTGGCCTTCCTCGTGGTCGAGCAGCGGCTGGCCACCGAGTCCGACCGCTGGAAGCGGCGCATCTTCCTCGAGTTGCCCGTGGTCGCCGAGCAGCTCGGCATGCTCATGGGGGCGGGCTACTCGCTCGGCGGCTCGCTGTCGCGGCTGGCCGCCCGGGGCACGGGCGCGTGCGGCCGCGACCTGGAGCGGGTCACCGGCCGCATCCGCCAGGGGCTGACGGAGGTCGAGGCCTTGCGGGAGTGGTCGGCGGTGGCCGACGTGCCCGCCCTGGGACGGCTGGTCAGCATCCTCGCCCTCGACCGGCAGGCCGGCGACCTCGGCCGGCTCATAGCGGACGAGGCCCGGTCGATCCGCCGTGACGTCCACCGCGAGCTGGTGGAGACGCTGGAGCGGCGGGCGCAGCAGGTCTGGATCCCGGTCACCGTCGCCACGCTCGTCCCCGGGGTGATCTTCCTGGCCGTGCCCTTCATCGAGGCGTTGCGCCTCTTCGCCAACACGTGAGCTCCCGACTCCCATCCCACGAAAGGACCCACCATGGTCACCCCTCCCGCCGATGCGGGCCTCGCCCTCTACACGTACGCGCAGTCCGCCTGGGTGGCGGGCGTGCACCGCGTCGCCACCGCCCGCCGGGCCACCGCCGCCGACGACCGCGGCGAGGGGGTCATCTCGGCGGGGATCGTCGTGCTGATCATGGCGGCGATCGGCCTCGCCATGTGGGTTGCGTTCAACGCCATGTGGCAGGACGTCGAGTCCAAGACCAAGGCGAACGTCGACCAGATCGGGACGCCGGCGGCCGCTCCGTGACCCGGCGGCGGGCGCGGGGTGACGGTGGGGCGGGGGTGCTGTCGACCGCGGTCGGGTTCCTGGTGTTCCTGCTGTTGTTGTTCTTCGTCATGCAGGTGACGTTCGGCCTGTACGCGTCCTCGATGCTCCGGGGCACCCTGAACGACGCCGCCTCCCGCGCCGCCAGCGGCTTCACCGGCCCCGACGACCTCGTGCGCCTGGCCGGCGAGGCGGAGGCGTCGCTCGGCGAGATGGGCCGGCGCCCGTCGACCGTCATCACGCTGGAGGTCGTCGACGAGGACGGCGACGGTGTGGGCGACGTCGTGGCCGGCCACGCCGTGGCCGAGCCGCCCCGGTTCGTCCCCCCGTCGGTCGGCGGCATGGTCGGGTTCGAGCAGATCGACGCCGCGGTGCGGGTGCGGATCGAGCGCGTGCGGTGACCGGCCGCGACCGGGCCCGGGTCGTACGGCTGCACGTCCTGCTGTTCGACCAGCCGTTCGACGGGGCTGATGTCCGGGGAGAAACGACCACGGCGGCGTTCGGCTCCCTCGTCACCGGGGCCATCCCCGAGTTCGAGGAAATCCGCCGGAACGGGGCGGCGCGCCGTGCTTACCGCGAGTAACCTTCTCCTGACGCCCGCGGTTCGCGACGCCGGGGGATCACGAGAGGGGAGGCAGTCGCCGTGCTCACGACGACCCATGACGTGACCGCATCGACCCCGGGCCCAGCCGCCGGGCGGGGCCCGCAACCGGGCGAGGGCGCCGGGGGCGGGGCCGGCACGACCGGCATCCGTGACATCGCCCGCTACCTGGCCGCGCTGGCGATGCTCGGCGCCGCCGTCATCCACATCGGATTCGCGCCCGACCACATGAACCAGCAGACGTCGCACGGCGTCTTCTTCCTGGTCCTGGGCTGGGCCCAGCTCCTGGGGGCGGCGGTGCTGGGGTTCGGCTGGCGGCCGCAGCGCACCTGGCTGCTGGGCACCGCGGTGCTCAACCTGGCGGTCGTCGCGCTGTGGCTGCTGACCCGCACGGCGGGCCTGCCGGGGGACGACCCGGAGGCGGTCGGCTTCCCCGACGCGCTGGCCTCGGGACTGGAGGTCTTCGCCGCGGTCGCCGCGCTGGCCGTCGCCTTCGGCTGGCTGGCCGGCCGGGCCGTGCGACGTCCGGGCCTGCTGCTCGCCGGTGCGCCCCTCGTCGCTCTGGTCGCGGTCGTCAGCGCCTCGATCACACCGTCGATCGGCGGCGGCCACGGCCACGGCGAGGGCGGCCACACCGACGGCGGGCACGACATGGGAGCGATGCCCGGCATGGACCACGGCCACGACGGCGGCGGTGGCGCCGACGCCGCCGACTGGAACGCCACCCGGATCGCGGCGCTGACCGGGTACCTGCCGGACGCCGAGGTGGCGCGCCTGCGGGAGGGCAACGAGGAGTACCTGTCCGAACAGATCCGCCAGCGGTCGGAGACGCTCGCCGGCCTGCCCGAGGCCGAGCGCGAGGAGCGCATCGCCACGTTCGTCGACTGGAGCGTCGCCCACGCCCTCGAGGGGGAGGACGAGGCCGCCCGGGCCGAGGGGGCGACGATGCACTCGCACGGGCCGGACGTGTGGCAGGAGATCACCGACCCGGCGCAGGCGCGCCAGCTACAGGCCGAGCTGCAGACCGCCGGCACGGTCATCCCGAAGATGCGCACGGCCGCCGACGCGGTGGCCGCCGGGTACTTCCAGGTGACCCCGTACGTGCCCGGCATCGGCGCCCACTACCTGAACCCCGGCCTGCTCGTGCGGGACGGGTTCAACCCGGCCGAACCCGAGATGCTGCTCTACAACGGCAACGAGCCGACGTCCGAGCTCGTCGGCCTCAGCTACTCCGTGCTGGGCGACGAGGCCCCGGAGGGCTTCACCGGCCCCAACGACTCCTGGCACGTGCACCCGTCGCTGTGCATCGTCGACAACCTGGTCGTCGGGCCCGACACCACGCCGGAGGCGATGTGCGACTCCATCGGCGGGCACAAGGGCATGCCGTTCCCGAAGCCGATGTGGATGGGCCACCTCTGGCAGGTCCCCGGCTGGGACTCGCCCTGGGGCCTGTTCAGCGGCGAGAACCCCCGGGTCAACTTCGCCACCAGCGAGCAGGGCAGGAGCTGACCCGACCGGACCGTGCCGGCCCGGGACCCGTCCCCCCGGGTCGGCGCGTCTCCCGGGGACGGGCCCGGCCGCCGGCGGCGTGCCGGCTCGGGATCCTCCCCCCGGGTCGGCTCGTCTCCTCGGCGTCCGGGCGCTGGCCCCGCCGGCCGATAGCGTGCCCGGGTGGACAAGATCGCCCAGCCTGACGTTCCCGAGGGCTTCCGGTCCGGGTTCGTCAGCCTGGTCGGGCGGCCCAACGTCGGGAAGTCGACGCTGCTGAACCGCATCCTCGGCGAGAAGGTGGCGATCACCTCCGACAAGCCCCAGACCACCCGGCACCGCATCCAGGGCGTGCTCGACCGGCCGGGCGCCCAGGTCGTGTTCGTCGACACCCCCGGCATCCACAAGCCGCGCACGCCGCTGGGTGAGCGGCTGAACACGGCGGCCGAATCGACGCTGGGCGACGTCGACGTGGTCGCCTTCGTCATCGACGCCACCCAACCGCTGGGCCGCGGCGACCGGTGGGTGGCGGGGCGGGTGCCGCGTGACGCCGTGGTGGTGGTGAACAAGGTCGACATCGCCCGGCCCGAGCAGGTCCTGTCGCAGCTCGCAGCGGCCGCCGAGCTCGACCTGTCGGAGTACTTCCCCGTGTCGGCCCGCACCGGCAAGGGCGTCGACGCCCTGGTCGACCACCTCGTGTCGCGGCTGCCGGAAGGTCCCCGGTACTACCCGGAGGGCGTGGTGACCGACCTGCCCGAGGCGTTCCGCGTGGCCGAGCTGGTGCGCGAGCAGCTCCTGGCCGTCGCCCGCGAGGAGCTGCCCCACTCGATCGCCACCCGGGTGACCGAGTGGGAGTGGCCGCTCATCCGGGTCGAGATCCTGGTCGAGCGGGAGTCGCAGAAGGGGATCGTCATCGGCCACAAGGGCTCGGTGCTGAAGGCCGTGGGCACAGCCGTGCGGGAGCAGCTGCCCGAGGGCGCCTATCTGGAGCTGCACGTGAAGGTGGACAAGGACTGGCAGCGCCGGCCCGGATCGCTCGACCGCCTCGGCTTCTGATGCCCACGGTGCCCACCCGCGGCACGCGGTCACGCCCGACCAGGTGGGCGCCACGTGAGCGACGCGCCCACCTGGTCGGACGTCGCCGCGTCCGGCACCAGGTACGACCGGCGGTGACCGTGACCGGCTACGTCCACGAGCGGTTCTGGCGATCGGCGAACCCGAGCGGGCGCGCCGCGCCGGCAACCACCGCCGCACGCTGAGCACCTACCTGAACGGGCTGGCCATCGGAGTCGCCTTGGGGATCGCGATGTCGGTGACACGACCCTCGGCCGCGTACAAGCCGCGCCGAGCCGCGGTCACGGCTTGTAGCCGATGCCGGCATGGAAGGGCGGTTCACCGATCCCTGCCGGCCGCCGCGGCGGCGGGCCGTCGGGGATCCAGTCCTCGACGGGCACGACGCCGGGCTTGACCAGTTCGACACCGTCGAGGAAGCGGGCGACCTCGGCGCGGGTGCGGGGGTAGAACTCGTAGCCGATCGTGTCGTCTTCGGCTGTTGCCTCCGCCAGTGCTGCGATGGCTTCGGGCTGGATGTCGCGGGCCATGTGGGACACCACGAGGTAGCTGCCGGAGGTCATCTGCTCGATGTAGCGGGCCACGATCCCGCACGGGTCAACGTCGTCGGGGAAGAAGTGCAGCATCGACACGAACAGCACCGCGACCGGCTGGGCGAAGTCGAGCGTCGAGGCAGCCTCGGCGAGGACGGGTTCTGGGTCGCTGAGGTCGGCCATGACATACGCGGTCGACCCTTCGGGGGTCCCGTTGAGCAGCGTTTGGGCGTGTGCCAGCACGACCGGGTCGTTGTCGACGTACACGACCCGGGCGCCTGGGGCGATCCGCTGGGCGACTTGGTGCACGTTTTCGCGGGTCGGGATGCCCGACCCGAGGTCGAGGAACTGCCTGATGCCCGCCTCGCCGGCCAGGTACCGGACCGCCCGGCTCAAGAACCGCCGATTGGCCCGCACAGCGTGACGCGAGTTCTCGATGCCCCCAACGGCCTTGCCGTGCGCCTCTGCGGCCTCACGATCTACCGCGAAGTTGTCTGTTCCTCCGAGCAGGTAGTCGTAGGTCCGCGCCACATGGGCAACGCTGCGATCGATCTCGAACCACTCCCACGATCCCTCGTGTGCCTGCGACTTCACGACGTCCCCTCACGAATCTGTTCGACCGCCCCGACCAGCACACAGCCGGCACCACGGGCGTTCTCCACCTGGCCCGTGCGCACGGGCTCGACCCCGACGACGGCCACGGCCCAGCTGTCTCGCCGCGCCGTCCGCTGCGGTCCCCGTTCGGGCACGCAACCCCCGCGCAGAGGGCGTTATCGCCGCGCCTCATCCCTCGTGGCGCGATGGCGGGCCGACCGGGCTTGACACCCGATCATGACGGCCACGGCCCCCCAGCGGGCCGGCCATGGGCGGGCGTGGTCGGGCCGGGGCCGGTCCGAGCGAGCAAGCGGCGGACCAGGAGGTGCGCCGATGCCACGAGGTGGCTGTCGAGCGGGGCGAGGGAGGAGCGGGCAGCGGCGTAGCCAGTGCGCCACGCCTCCTCGGTCGGAGTGCGCCAGGACCACTCGCCGGTCGTCACGTGATAGCGCGTGCCCGCCCATCCGACAGCCGCCGCGGCTTCGTCGAACGCGCCGGTCAGCGCGAGCCAGGCCCGGGGGAGCCGGCTGGCGTCGGCCACGTCGTAGCCGAGAGCTGATGTCGCAGGGCGCAACGCTCCACTGGTCACCTGCACTGCTGCGCGCGTCCCGTCGGCCAGACCGCC
>DASSGC010000414.1:0-5252 GCA_035693765.1 Acidimicrobiales bacterium | reverse complement strand
CGGCGGCGTTCCTCTGCCGCCGGCCGGCGGGACGCGCTGGCCCGACCCGACCGGCACGCCGCGCGGCACGCTGGACGATCCCGACCGCGCCCCGGCCGAGTCGCCGGTGCGCCAGGTCTTCATCCCGGCCCCCGAGGAGCTGGGCGACCTCGATCCCGACCTGTTCCCCGACCCGCCGCCGGTGCCTCCCGGCCCCGAGCTGCCTCCCGGCCCCGGGGTGCGTCCCGGTCCCGCCGGCGGGCCCGGCCGCCGCCCACCTGCCCGTCCCCGCCCGCGCACCGTCGACCGGCGCCGGCTGGCCGTCGTGTACGACATCGACGGACCCCGGGTCCGGCTGGGCATCGCCTGGTTCGTGGGCGCGCTCGTGGCGACGGCCGTCGCCCCCGCCACGGCCGCCCTCGTGTACGCCGCGGCCGCCGGCCTCGCCGCCCGCCAGGTGGTCAAGGCCTGGGGCTCGGTGAGCTGGCAGGCCGACCTGGCGGCCGGGTTGGCGGCCGTCCCCGTGCTCGCCGCCCTGGCCGGAACCACGGTCGCCGTGGGGGCGCTCGTCGTGGCCCTCTGCGTCGCCGCCGGGGCGGCGCTGGCCCCGGACGGCGCCCGGCTGCCGGGGAGCGAGGGCCGGCTGGCGGCCACCGGCATCCTCGTGCTCGCCGTGGTGCCCGCCATCGCGGGCGGCGGCCTCGTGCTCGTCCGGAACCACTCGGTCGTGGCCGCGGTCGTGCTCGTCGTGGTGGCGAGCGCCTACGAGATGGGCGACTACATCGTCGGGTCGGGCGCCTCGAACACGGTGGAAGGCCCGCTCGCCGGCGACACGACGGCGACCCTGGTGGCGCTGCCGGTGGCGCTCATGTTAATGGAGCCGTACGACGTCGCGGGGCCGGTCCTGCTGGCGCTCACCGCCGTCGCCTGCCCGCTCGGCCAGATCGTCGCCTCGGCCATCCTGCCCGGCGCCGGCGCCCACGCCCCGGCCCTGCGCCGCATCGACACGCTCCTCGTCCTGGCGCCGCTGTGGGTGGCGGCGTCCGGGGCGCTCTGACCGGATCCGCCCGGGGTCGGGCGCGCCGCCGGCGGCGCGCCCCACGCCCGGGAGGGGAGGGCGGCGCCGCCGGTGCGGCGGGCAGGACGGTCAGGACTTGGCCAGGTTCTCCGCGGCGAACTCCCAGTTGACCAGGTTCTCCAGCCACGTCTCGATGTAGGCCGGGCGGGCGTTCTGGAAGTCGAGGTAGTAGGCGTGCTCCCACACGTCGAGGGTGAGGAGCGCGGTCCTGCCGTGCTTGAGCGGCAGGTCGGCGTCCTTCGTCTGGAGGATCTCCAGCCCGTCGTCGCCCCTGGCGAGCCACGTCCAGCCCGATCCGAACAGGGTCTTGGCCTTGTCGGTGAAGGCCTGCTTGAAGCTGTCCACCGAACCGAACGACTTCTCGATCGCGACCTTCAGGTCGCCGTCGGGCTCGCCTCCGCCGCCCGGCGACATGCAGTGCCAGAAGAACGTGTGGTTCCAGACCTGGGCCGAGTTGTTGAACAGGCCACCGGGCTCCGCGGCGAGGATGATCTCCTCCAGCGAGCTGTTGGCGTGCTCCGTCCCCTCGATCAGGCCGTTGAGGTTGGTCACGTAGGTCTGGTGGTGCTTGCCGTGGTGGAAGCTCAGCGTCTGCTCGCTCATGTGCGGCGCGAGCGCATCCTTCGGGTACGGCAGCGGCGGCAGCTCGAAAGCCATCGGCACTCCTTGGGTTTTGGGGGAACGATGGGCAAGCTACCCGTCCGCCATCGCCGCAACACCGCCGGGTCGGGACCCGCCCGCACCGGTCGCGGAATCTCCGGCGGTGCCCGGGTGTTGGCACGCTGTTGGTGCGCAGACTCGCGGTCCTCTCATTGCACACGTCGCCCCTCGCCCAGCCGGGAGCGGGCGACAGCGGCGGCATGAACGTGTACGTGCGCGAGCTGGTGTCGGCGCTGGCCCAGGCCGGTGTGGCCGCCGACGTGTACACGCGTCGCTGGGCCGACGACCAGCCCGAGGTGGTCGACGTCGAGCCCGGGTTCCGGGTCGTGCACGTCGACGCCGGCCCGGCCGGCCTGCCCAAGGAGGCGCTGCCCGAGATCGTCGACGACTTCGCCGACGGCGTCCTCGAACACCTGCTCACCAGCGACAACGACATGGGCGTCGACGCGTTGCACGCCAACTACTGGTTGTCGGGCATCGCCGCGCACCGGCTGAAGCACGAGCTCGACCTGCCGCTGGTGTCGACGTTCCACACGCTGGCCCGGGTCAAGGCCGAGACCGGCGACCCCGAACCCCAGCGCCGGGTCGACGCCGAGACCCTGGTCATCGGCTGCTCCGACGCCATCCTGGCCAACGGCCCGGCCGAGGCGTCCCAGCTCGTCAGCCTGTACGGCGCGGCGCCGGAGCGCGTGGAGATCGTGCCCCCGGGCGTGGTGCACGCGTTCTTCTCGCCCGGCGACCGAACCGGTGCCCGGGCCGCGCTCGGTCACCTGGGCCCGTTCGACGGTCCGGTGCTGCTGTTCGTCGGGCGCATCCAGCCGCTCAAGGGCCTCGACGTCGCCGTCCGGGCCCTCGCCGAGCTGGACGACCCCCGGGCGGTGCTCGTGGTGGTCGGCGGGGCCAGCGGGCGGGACGGGCGCTCGGAGATCGAGCGGGTGGAGAAGCTCGCCGCCGAGGTCGGCGTCTCGGACCGCGTGCGGTTCGCCGCGCCGCAGCCCCACTACATGCTGTCGACCTTCTACCGGGCGGCGGACGTCGTGCTGGTGCCGAGCCGCAGCGAGTCGTTCGGGCTCGTGGCGCTGGAGGCCGCGGCCTGCGGGACGCCGGTGGTGGCGGCGGCCGTGGGTGGCCTGCGGACGCTGGTCGAGCACGGCCGGACCGGGTTCCTGGTCGAGGGCCGCGACCCCACCGTGTTCGCCGCCTACACCGACGAGGTGCTGTCCACGCCCGGCCTCGGCGACGAGCTCGCGGCCCAGGCGGCGCACCGCGCCCGTGACTACACGTGGTCCACCGCCGCCGGCCGGCTCCGGCGGATCTACGCCGACCTCACCACCCGGTCGCGCGTCACCTGCGACTCCTGAGCCGGCCCCTCCGACCCCACCTCACCGACGGATCGAGGCTCCGGGCTCGACCTCCACCGGGTCGCTGAGCGTCACCGGGCCGGGCTCGACGACGAGCGCGTACTGGCGGCTGTCGCCCGGGTGGCGCTCGTGGTGCATGCGGTTGAAGTCGCCGCCCACGAACCAGCCCGCGTTCTTCGTGCACGGCAGCGCCGGCACGCTGATCTCCAGCAGGGCACCGCCGACCCGCAGCCGGGTGCCGGGGCGCAGCGCGGCCCAGTCGACGCCGGCCACCGTCACGTTCTCGCCGGCGGCGCCGGGGAAGATCGGGTGCCCCTCGCCGACCAGCCGGCGGATGACCTCGCTCGACCACAGGCACACGGCCTGGAAGATCCGGCCGTGGTGGACCCGGTTGGCCTGCTTGTCGCCGGCCAGCCCGCGCCAGCCGATCTCCACCGACTCGACCGGGAACTTGGGCACGCCGCCGGGCGAGACGTGGAGGCCGGCGACCCGGCCCTGGTGGGGTGCCGGCCCGGCACCCAGCGCGTGCGCGGCCCGGCCCGCGTCCGACAGGGCCTGCACCAGGGCGGTGCCGGCCGGGGCGCTGGTGGCGACGTCGCGACCGGACCGGACGGCCGCGAGCAGCGCGGCGATCCGGGACCGGGCCTGGGCCATCTGCTCCGGCAGCGGGTCGAACCCGGCGACCAGCAGGCGCCACCAGGTGTCGACGGCGCGGGCCGTGCCCGCCAGATCCTGTGCGGTCCACCGCGGGTCGGGCTGCATGCCGCCCAGTGTGTCCGGCCGGGGACGCGGCGGGCACACCGGTAGCGTCGGCGGGATGACGCAGCGCCCGTCCACCGATGCCGAGCTCGACGCCCTGGCCGGCCGGATCGAGGTCTGGCTCGCCCGCCAGCTCGACGAGAACCCCGTGGTCGCGGCGGTGGAGAAGGACGTGGAGTCGGGGGAGCGGCGCTGGTTCGTCCGGGTGCTCGGCGAGCAGAAGGACGTCTTCACCGTCTGGTTCCACCTGCGCCAGCGGACCCTCCACTACGAGACCTACGTGATGCCGGCCCCGGAGGAGAACCACGCGGCGGTGTTCGAGCAGCTCCTGCGGCGCAACGCCGGGCTGTACGGGGCGAGCTTCGCGATCGGCGACGAGGACGCGATCTTCCTCGTGGGGCAGATCGGCAACGACGCCGTCGACGACGACGAGCTCGACCGGATCCTGGGGTCGCTCTACCAGTGGGTCGAGCAGTTCTTCCTGCCTGCGCTGCGCCTGGGGTTCGCCTCGCGGTTCCCCCGGTGATCTCTCGGTTTCTTTCTGTGTCTACCGGCCATTCGTGATGTAGCCTGACTCCGGCGGCCTGGTGTGTCCCGCGATCGGGGAAGTCGTCGGTGGCGCACCAGGCCCGCGGACCGCGAGTCGCCTGCACGATCCGGGTCTAACGTCGCCGCGATGACGATGCCCAGGCTCCAGGTGATCGGCGGCGGCAGGATGGGCGAGGCGCTGGTGGCCGGGCTCCTCGCCGCCGGGTGGGCGCAGCCGGGCGACCTGCGGATCGTCGAGAAGGTGGCGGCCCGGGCGGGTGAGCTGGGGGAGCGGTTCCCCGGCCTGGCGGTGGCGGGCGAGCCGGGCGACGCCGAGGGCCACGTGCTGGCGGTCAAGCCGGGCGACGTCGAGGTCGCCTGCCGGGCGCTCGCCGCGGCACGCACGCGCGCCCCCGTGCTGTCGATCGCCGCCGGCGTCACGATCGCCCGGCTGGAGGCCGCGCTCGGCCCCGGCACACCGGTGGTCCGGGCCATGCCCAACACGCCGGCCCTGGTGGGGGCGGGGGCCGCGGCCGTGGCGCCGGGCACCGTGGCCGGCGACGCCGAGCTGGCGTGGGCCGAGCAGATCCTGGGTGCGGTCGGCCGTGTCGAGCGGGTCGACGAGTCGCTGCTCGACGCCGTGACCGGGCTGTCGGGCTCCGGTCCCGCCTACGTGTTCCTGGTGGCCGAGGCGCTGGTGGAGGCCGGCGTGCTGGTCGGGCTGCCCCGGCCGGTCAGCGCCACCCTCGCCACCCAGACGCTGCTGGGCGCCGCCCGGTTGCTGGACGAATCGCCGGAGGGCCCCGAGGCGCTGCGGGCGGCGGTCACGTCACCGGGGGGCACGACCGCCGCCGGGTTGTGGGCGCTCGAGTCGGCCGGCGTCCGTG
>DASSGC010000413.1:0-3638 GCA_035693765.1 Acidimicrobiales bacterium | reverse complement strand
CGAACCGGCGGCGATCCCGCGCGCCATGGGCACTGCGGGACGCCAGTCCGGCGTGGGTGGCGGCGCCGGGTGGGGGCGGGGCCGTTCCGGCGGCGCTCCCGTGCGCCATGGGCACTGCGGGACGCCAGTCCGGCCGGGCCCCGCCGGTCGGGGTGAGCGGTGCGGCGCTCCGGCCGTAGGGTCGGCCCGTGACCGATCCGCCGTCGCCCCCGCCCGGCGCACCCCCGGCCGGGTCCTCCCCGCCCGGCGCACCCGCGGCCGCGCCCGCCGGGGCCCCGGCGTGGGCCGCTCACCTGCCCGCCGGCGTCGCGCCCGGCGACGTCGACCTGCTGGCCCGGCGGACGCTCCCGGCCGCCTGGGCCGACCGGTGGCGCGCCCGGCCCGACCGCCCGGTGATCCGCCCGCCGGGCGGCACCTGGCTCACCGGCGCCGACCTCCTCGCCCGCACCGCCGCGGTGGCCGGCCGGCTCGCCGCCGCCGGCCTCGTCCCCGGCGACCGGGTGGTGATGGCCGGCGGGCCGTCCGCCGACCTGGTCGTCGCCCACTGCGCCGCGCTCCGGGCGGGGCTCGTCGTCGTCCCCGTCAACCCCGCCTACAGCGAGCGCGAGCTGGGCGTGATCGTGGCCGACGCCGAGCCGCGGGCCGCACTGCTCGACGACGGGCGGCTGCGGGCCTGGGCGCGCACGCTCGGCCCCGGCGTGGTGGTGGCCGGCACCGACGTGGCGTTGCCCGGCCCTGCCGCGGGCGGCGGGCCCCCGCTCGACGCCACCGGTCCCGCCGACCCGGCACTGCTGCCCTACACGTCGGGCACGACGGGCACGCCCAAGGGCGCGCTGCTGACCCACGGCAACCTGCTGGCCAGCACCGAGGCGCTGCTGCTCGCCTGGCGCTGGACCGGGGACGACCGGCTGATCCACTGCCTACCGCTGTTCCACATGCACGGGCTCGGCGTCGGGCTCCACGGCACGTTGCTGGCGGGGGCCAGCGCCGTCCTGCTGCCCCGCTTCGAACCCGAGGCGGTGCTGGCCGCGGCCGCCGATCCCGACCTCGGCGCCACCCTGTTCTTCGGCGTCCCCACCATGTACGCCCGGCTGGCCGGCGCGCCGGGCGTCGAGCGCCTGGGCGGCCTGCGGCTCTGCGTGTCGGGGTCGGCCCCGCTCAGCGCCGGGCTCCACCACCGGCTGGCCGAGGCGACCGGCCAGCGGGTCGTCGAGCGCTACGGCATGACCGAGACCGTCATGCTCGTGTCCAACCCGGTCGACGGCGAGCGCCGCCCCGGCACCGTCGGCCTCCCCCTACCGGGCGTCGAGGTGCGTCTCGACCACCGGGGCGCCACCGGCACCGGCGAGATCCTCGTCCGGGGCCCCAACGTGTTCGGCGGCTACTGGCGGCGCCCCGACGCCACCGCCGAGGCGATCGTCGACGGCTGGTTCCGCACGGGCGACATCGGCACCTTCGACGGCGACGGTTACCTGTCGATCGTCGGGCGGGCCAAGGAGCTCATCATCACCGGTGGCTACAACGTCTATCCCCGCGAGATCGAGGACCTCCTGCGCTCGCACGCCAGCGTGGTCGACGTCGCCGTCGTCGGCACGCCGTCCGAGGAATGGGGCGAGGTGGTCACCGCCTACGTGGAGCCCGGCCCCGGCTTCGACGCCGGCGCCCTCACGGCCTGGGCCGCCCCGCAGCTCGCCCCGTACAAGCGCCCGCGGGTCGTGCACGCCGTCGACGCCCTGCCCCGCAACCCGATGGGCAAGGTCGTGCGCGACCGGCTGCGGCCACCGGACTGAGAAGGCCGAGCGGACCGGGCGCTCGCCAGGGCCTACGCGTGGCGACGTGGCTCGGGAGCACCGGCTCGACAGCTCGGCCGACCGGCGATGCAGCACGGTGACACGGCAGCGAGGCGACCGATCCGCGCCTTGCCCGCATCGCGCCGCACCGGCCCGTTCGGTGCGTAACCTGCGCCGATGGCGCAGGATGTGCTCGGAGAGCCGGACGGCACGCTCGACGTGCCCCTGCACGGCCTCGCCGCGGTCGTGTGCGCCGAGCGCGGCGACGAGGTCCTGCTGCTGAAGCGGCAGGGCGGCGCGCTGTCCGGCCAGTGGTTCCTGCCCGGCGGCGCCATCGAGCGGGGCGAGCTGCCCGAGGAGGGTGCCCGCCGCGAGCTGGTCGAGGAGACCGGGCTCGACGTCGAGGGCGAGCTGGAGCTGGTGGGCGCCTACCCGATCTGGGTCTACGGCGGCGACTGCCTGCAGCTCTCCTACCGGGGCCGGCTCGGGCCCGGCGACGTCGCCGTGAGCGACGAGCACAGCGGCGCCCGCTGGGTCGATCCCGTCACCATGCGGGCGGGCCTGACCGACACCACGGTCGACACGTTGGCCCACGGCGACGACCGGGTGGCCACGCTGGTCCGCCGCATCCGCACCGACCTCGACCGGTATCTCCGGCGCGTGGGCAGGGCGTAGGGCGGTGGCTCGTTGACCCCCCGGCCGTCCGACGGGTTGGATGCGGTGACGGCCCGCGCCGACGTCGAGCCCGGGTCGACGGGCCGCGGCGGGACGGCCGACCGCCCGGTGGTGGTCGACCTCGACGACCCCGCCGCCACCGATCCGGCGCTCACCGGGGGCAAGGCGGCCGCCCTGGCGCGGGCCCGGGCCGCGGAGCTCGAGACGCTGCCCGGGGTGGTGCTCACCACCGCCTTCTGCGACGCGGTCGACTGCGGCGCGGACGTCGACGGGCATCCAGCGGTGCGCGAGGCCTTCGAGCGGGCGGGCGGCACCGAGCACGATCTCGTCGCCCGCAGCTCGTCGGTGGTCGAGGACATGGCCACCTCGTCGATGGCGGGCCAGTTCGCCTCGGTCATCGGCGTCCACGGGCTCGCCGCCTTCACCGACGCGGTCCGGACGGTGCTGGACTCCCGGGAGCGGGCGGGCGCGGCCGACCAGCCCATCGCGGTGCTGGTCCAGCCGCTGCTCGTTCCCGACGTGGGCGGCATCATGTTCGGCGTCGACCCCGTGACGGGCCGGTCCGACCTGCGGGTGGTCACGGCCGTGCAGGGCGGCCCCGAGCCGCTCGTGAGCGGCGAGATCGACGGCTCCCGTTACCTGCTCGACCCCGCCGGCGCCGTCGTCGAGGTGGCGACCGGCGACGGGCCGACGCTGCCGCGGTCCCGGCTGCGGGCGCTGGCCGGGCTGTCGGCCGCCGTGGCCCGCACCTTCGGCGGCCCCCAGGACGTCGAGTGGGCGATCGACGGCGACGAGACCCTGTGGCTGCTCCAGTCGCGGCCGGTGACCACCGACGTGCGGGGCGCACCGCGGGGCCCGATCTACGGGCCCGGCCCGGTCGCCGAGACCTTCCCCGAGCCGCTCACCGAGCTGGAGCGCGACCTGTGGGTCCCGCCCCTGCGCGAGGCCGTCCGCGAGGCCGTGGTGCTGGCGGGGGCGGCCACCCCCAAGGACGTCGACGCCAGCGACGTCGTCGTGGCCATCGACGGCCACGTCGCCATCGACCTCCGGCTGGCGGGCGAGCTCCAGCCGCGCCAGACCGTCGCCCGGCGGCTCAACCCCATCCCGGCCATCCAGCGGCTGCGCGTCGCCTGGCAGGTCGGGCGGCTGCGGGCCGCGGTGCCGAGGCTGGCC
>DASSGC010000412.1:0-2348 GCA_035693765.1 Acidimicrobiales bacterium | reverse complement strand
GTGCTCAACGTGGGCATCGGCCGGGGTGGCGGCCTGGCCGGCACCAGCGCCGAGGACTGGGACATGACCTTCGCCGTCAACCTGCGGGGCCACTTCCTCGTCGCCCAGGCGGCGGCCCCCCGGCTGCCGGAGGGCGGTGCGTTCGTGTTCGTCAGCTCGCTCGCCGGCCTCCAGCCGGGCAGCCGGCTGCCCGCCTACGACGCCTCCAAGGCGGGCATCATCGGCCTCAACCGCCACGTGGCCCTCGAGTGCGCCCGACGCGGCGTGCGCTCGAACGTCATCGCACCCGGGCTCATCGACACGCCGCTCGGTCGCAACGCCACCCGGGGCCGGCCGTCGCGGGGGCGGACCAACGTGCCGCTCGGCCGCCAGGGCACCGGCTGGGAGGTGGCCTCGGTGACCTGCTTCCTGCTGTCCGACGAGGCCAGCTACATCACGGGCCAGGTGCTGGCGGTCGACGGCGGGCTGAGCCTGATCTGAAGCCGGCCGCGTTGGCGGCCAGGTAGCGGCCGGGCGGCAGGCCGAAGCTGGTGGTGAAGTCGCGGGTCAGGTGGGCCTGGTCGCTGTAGCCGAGCGACGCGGCGACGGCCGCCCAGTCGACCCGGCCGCCGCCCCGTGCCCGCTCGGCGGCCTCGAACAGGCGGTACCGCCGGATGACCGCCTTCGGGCCGAGGCCCACGTGATCGGCGAACCGGCGCTGCACCTGCCGGGTGGTCGCCCCCACGTGGCCGGCCACGTCCTCCACCGTCAGGAACGCCGGGTCGGCGGCGATCTGCTCGACCAGCGCCGCGGTCCGCTCCCAGGCACACGACCCGGGCGCCAGGGGTGGGACCAGGGGCGCGAGGGCCGCGTCCGCCGCCGCGGCCATCGCCTCCCCGTCCCGGGCGGCGGCCACCGCGGCCGCCAGGTCGCCGGCCGCGGCGTCGCCCACCACCGACGACCACGGCAGCGCCGCGTCGCGGATCGTCGACAGGGGTCGCCGCAGGAGCGGGCGGAACCCCGCGGGCCGGAACATCACCCCGAGGACCCGCCCGGTGCCCGAGAGCGTCCGCGCCGACAGGGTGGTGCTCACCCCCGTGACGAGGCCGGGGCCGCCGTCCTGGAACGTCACGTTCACCACCGGGTGCGCGAACACGTGCTGTGTGTGCGGCGGGCGGCCGCGCAGGTCCCAGCTCACGACCCAGTAGCGGTCGACGAGCCGCCCGACGGCGGCCGAGGGCGGGAAGCGGTCGAGGCGGAAGCGCTGCAGGCCGGCGTCGGGGGCCACGAGGCCCCGCGCGTCGTCCCGCGCCGAGCGCACCATGGGGCCGGACCGTACCGCCTGCACCGGCGGTCGCCGGTGTCGGGTTCGTTCAAGACGCCGGCGCGCCGTCCCGGGATGCTGTGGCCATGACCGAGATCGCCGACCGTTACGACCGCCTCGCCGCCGACTTCGCCGCGACCATCGACGAGGTCGCCGACGACCGCTGGGGGTCCGCCTCCCCCTGTGCGGGTTGGACGGCCCGAGACGTGGTCGCCCACGTCGTCGAGTCGCACGGCACCTTCGAGCGGCTGGTCGGTCGCGACCTGGGGGCCGCCCCGCCGCCCGCCGACGATCCCGGCGGGGCCTTCGCGGCCGCCCGCGCGGTCGTGTCCGGCCACCTCCACGACCCGGAGGCGGCGGGCGCCAGCTTCGAGGGGCAGGTGTTCGGGCGCACGACGTTCGCCGAGGCGATCGACCGGTTCATCGCCTTCGACCTGCTCATCCACCGGTGGGACCTCGCCCGGGCCGCGGGTCTGGACGTGACGCTGCCGGCGGACGACGTCGCCCGCACGCGCGCCGCCGCGGCCGGCTTCGGCGGCATGCTGCGAAGCTCCGGCGCCATCGGGCCCGAGGTCCCGGCCCCCGAGGGCGCCGACGACCAGGCTCGGCTGCTCGCCTTCCTCGGCCGCAGGGTCTGACCCCCCGCCCGGGCCGGGCCGCAGGGGCGGGCGGGGGCGCCGGGTATGGTCAGCCGCCGCCCATTATGTGAAGATCTTCACGAAAAGGCCGAGCGGATAGGGAGCTCGCCACGGCCTACGCGTGGGGATTTGGCGTGGCAGCACCAGCTCCACAGCTCGGCCGACCGGAAACGCAGCACCTTGACACGCGCCGGCGTGACCTATCCGCTCGAGTCCCAACTGGTCGGCGCACCGTGGAGTCACCATGACCGAGCGCAAGCCACCCAGCGTGAGCTGGGAGACGTGGATCGATCGCCAGATCCGTCAGGGGATGGAGCGCGGCGACTTCGACAACCTGCCCGGCACCGGCAAGCCCATCGCCGACCTCGACCGGCCCCACGACGACCTGCGTTGGGTGCGGGAGAAGC